>CANIFM010000007.1 GCA_947466955.1 Bacteroidota bacterium | reverse complement strand
ACTTCTTTTTGAATCGATTTTATATCAGTATTCCAAAACGTTTCCGAATTGGTAATCAATGAAAAAGTCTGTTTTTCTGGGGTGTTTTCTAATAATTCTTGAATTGCACGTTTCAAAAGTTCACCTTTTTTACCTTTTGCCTGCATCGAAAACGAATTGTCTAAAACAATATACATTTCATTAGTAGCATTTTTCTTGTCTTTGGCTTGAAAAAAAGGCTGTGCAAAGGCTATGATTATTGCTGCCAACAATAACATTCGCGTAATTAAAAGCAACCATTTTTTGATTTTTGAACTCTTCCGAGTTTGAATTGAAAGCTCTTTAAGGAAGCGAACATTCGTAAAATATTCTTTTTTGAAACGTCTTAATTGGAACAAATGAACCAAAATTGGAATTACCAATAATAAGAGGAAATAGAGTATTTCTGGATGTTTAAATTGCATTCTAATTAGCGTTTGTCAAAAATAGCAATCAATTATCAATTAGCAAGTATCAAACAAGAATTATTTCTTGTCTTTACGTTTTTTATCTCTCGTTTTAAGCATATTTCTATTCACAGAACCCGAAATTTTCTTTTTCGTTTTTGATGGTCCACCAAGATTTACTTTTTTATTCTTTTTTGATTTCTCGTGAAAAGCACCGTCACCGTCTAATTTTGGTTTTTTAAGCAAAAACTTAATCGGTTGTTTGTCTTTTTCAGGCTCAATTAATTTAGATGAAATTTCTACAACTTCAGGAAATTCAACTATTTCTAGCACTTGTCCCATCAATTCTTCCACTTCAGTTTTGAAATCTTCTTCCCGTGGCGTAATAAAACTAATTGCTGTTCCCGTAGCATCGGCACGACCCGTTCTACCAATTCTGTGCATATATAATTCTGGCATTTCAGGCGCTTCAAAGTTCACAACGTGCGAAATATTTGAAATATCCAAACCTCTTGCCATAATATCGGTTGTTATAATTCCTCTCAAATTTCCTTCTTGAAATGAAGCCATCGTACTCAAACGATAATTCTGTGATTTATTCGAGTGAATAACGCCAAATTGTCCGTCAAAATGTTCCTCAATTCGCTCGTGAAGCATATCCGAAATCTTCTTATTGTTCACAAAAACCAAAATGCGTTCCATCGATTCATCGGTTTCAAGCAAATGAATTAACAGGTTTACTTTTGTGTTAAAATTCGGAACGTTATAACTAATTTGTTTGATTTTTTCTAATGGAGTTCCCGATGCCGCAAGCGTAACTTCTTCAGGAAAATCGAAAAAATCATTCAAAATCGCATCCACTTCGTCGGTCATTGTAGCCGAAAAAAGAATGTTTTGACGTTTGTTTCTCGTCATCATTGCCAAAATAGAAGTCAATTGAACTCGGAAACCCAAATTCAACATTTCGTCAAATTCATCAATGACTAATTTTTGAGTATCGTCAAAACGGATTACGCTGTCCAAAGCCAAGTCCATCACCCGTCCAGGCGTTCCCACCAAAATATCAATTCCTTGATACACCGATTTTTTTTGCGTGTTGATATTCACACCACCAAAAATCCCGATAGTTCGCACCGACATATATTTCGTTAATTTTTCCACCTCTTCCACGACTTGCACCACCAATTCCCGCGTAGGAACCAGGATTACAATTTTCGGAGTATCAGTTGGCGTAAATTTGTATAATTTCAATAAAGGCAACAAATACGCAAAAGTTTTCCCCGTACCCGTTTGCGCAATCCCCATCATATCGCGCCCTGACATAATCACAGAAAAAGATTTTTCCTGAATTGGAGTAGGCGTCACGAATCCTAAATCGTCAATTGCTTTTTGAACCGATTTTGGAAGATTGAATTGCTCGAAAGTAGTCATAAAATGTAAATTTGCTGCAAAGATACATTTTTTAGACGGGTACAAAAAGTTTCCACAGTTCAAAGGTTCAAACGAGTATAGGACGTTTGTTTTTTTGGGAGCTATTTCCCGCTGTCATTCCAATCTGCTCAATTGCTTCGTGCCGAGCAATTTTGCAGGATTTTCCCTTCCATCGGGGCTAAAAATCAGAACCGTGTATCAGCAGTTGCAGGTTTGCTAATCAACAACAATCCAATAAAAGTAATCAATCCATTGATGATTATAAGTTCATTGTCAATTACATAATCCCCTAATAACGCTGCCGAATTGTAACTTATCAAAAAGCAAATTGCTGGCGAAAGCAAACAAATAAATGGAACCAATTTGTCGTGAACGGTTTTTGATTTCATAAACAATCCAAAACAATACAATCCCAAAAGTGGTCCATAAGTATAGGAAGCAATCTTGAAAATCATACTCACCACCGAAGCGTCATTTATTGCATTGAAAATCACAATTACCAAAAACATCAAAAGCGAAAATCCAATATGAACGAAATGTCTTGTTCGTACCATATTTGCCTTAGCAGCGTTTTCAATTTTGTCCATTCCAAGAAAATCAACACAAAAAGAAGTTGTTAAAGCCGTCAATGCGGAATCGGTAGTTGCAAAAGTAGCGGCTGTTAAACCCAAAAGAAAAACAATTGCAGGAATTAAAGTCAAATGATGAAAAGCAATTTCCGGGAATAATAAATCCGTTCGGGGCTTTCCTGTAATTAAATCGGTAGGAACTGAAATGCCATTTTTTTTGGCATAAATATAAAGTAGCGCACCTACACTTAAAAAGAAAATATTAATTACCACAAAAATCCCTGTGAACGTGAACATATTTTTTTGGGCTTCGCCAATGGTTGCGCAACTCAAATTCTTTTGCATCAAATCTTGGTCAAGTCCTACCATTGCAATGGTCACAAATATTCCACCTAAAATTTGTTTGATGAAATAAGTTCCTTTCATGTAATCATCAAAGAAAAATATTTTAGAATAATTGCTATTTTTCACTTCCTCGAAAGCTTCAAAAACATTTAGGTTTAGACTGCTGCAAATAAAATATATCGTCAAGAAAACTGAGGAAACTAAGAAAACCGTTTGTAAAGTATCGGTAATAATGATTGTTTTTAAACCACCACGATAGGTGTAGGCGAATATCAAAAGCAAAGAAATTAGAACCGTTGCTGCAAATGGAATATGATAAAAATCAAAAACATAACGTTGCAAAACGATTACTACCAAATACAATCGGAAAGACGATCCAATAGTTCTGCTAATTAGGAATATGGAAGCGGCAGTTTTATAGCTAATCGTTCCCAAACGCTGCTCGATATAACTATAAATAGAAGTTAGGTTCATTCTGTAATATAAAGGAAGCAATATTTTGGCAATAATTATAAATCCAATAGCGTTCCCCAAAACAAATTGAAAATACTTGAATTGATTTTCAGGATTCCCAACTTCGCCAGGAACAGATATAAAAGTAACACCAGAAAGTGCGGTTCCAATCATTCCAAAAGCAACTAAATACCACTTCGAGTTTTTATTGGCTTTAAAAAAAGCTTCATTTCCAGTGTTGTTTTTACTCACAAAATGAGAAATCAAGAATAAAATTCCGAAATATACAATCATTAAGGAAACTATGGCAATTGGGGTCATAAATAATTGATTTAGTTTGGCAATTTACAAAAAAACAATTTATACAAACTTAAAATTAAAAAGTAATTGCGGATTTCTAATTACTATTTTCAAGTATATAATTATTACAATAGCAGTAAAAAGTAAGTATTTAACTTGGTTTATTGTAATTAGTTTAAAGCTACTCGAAGTATAGCTTAAACATACCAACTTAATATAATCTTTAAACTTAGTCTAATTTAACTCTATAGTAAGTCTATACTATTATACATTTCTATAGACTTAGTATAGAGTTAGTATAGACTTAGTATAGACTTATCTTTACTTTGGTATATATTTAACCCGTCGTTGAATCGTCCTAAAATAACTGTACGGGTTATTGAGCAAAGAATTACATACTATTTAATTAGTGTTTTTTAATCTCAAATATTAACAAATTGTAAATAAATTGTGATTTGTTAAAAAAAAATTTGTTTATGTAAAAATATCGAGTACTTTTGTTACTCGATACCTACTATATTATTAATGCTAGAAAGTTTAATTACATCCAAAACCCGAATCCGAATCTTGGTAAAGTTTTTTATAAACGCTGCCAATGACGGTTATTTACGTGGTCTAGCAGATGAAATGCATGAATCTACAAATTCTATTCGTAAAGAATTGAATAATCTTGAAGAGGCGGGTTATTTACAAAAAGAAGCAATCCAAAACAAAGTTTCCTACAAAGCGAATACCAAACATCCACTCTATACGGTTTTACAAAAAATAGTTTTCCAATATATTGGTTTAGACTCTGTTGTTGATATGGTTTTAGAGCGAATGGGTGCTGTTCGTAAAATAATTGTGATTGGAGATTATGCCAATGGAATTGATTCTGGTTTAATTGAAGTAATTGTTTTGGGTAATGATTTAAACATTGAATACATAGATAATTTATCAGATAAAATTGAAAATCAAATTAAAAGGAAAGTACAGTTTTATTTAAAGGATAAAAAATACAGTAAGGGATTGGTTATTTTTGATGATGATACTAATAAAGTAGAGTTATCAAACTAAATTTTAGATAATTATGCCATGGTTTGCACTATACACACGTCCTAAAAATGAGAAGAAAGTAACGGAGCAGTTGGTTAAATTAGGGATTGAAGTATATTGTCCTTTGGTCACTCAGGTAAAGCAATGGTCGGATAGAAAAAAGAAAGTAGAAACACCTTTGATTTCATCTTATGTGTTTGTAAATGTGGAAGAGAAAGAAAGGGATAAAGTTTTTGAAGCATTTGGAGTAGTTCGGTATTTGTTTTGGCTTGGAAAGCCCGCCGTAATTCGAGATGAAGAGATATATTTATTAAAAGATAGTTTAAAAGAAGTAATTTCAACTTTTGAAATATCAGAAATAAAACCAGGTGATATGATGAATATTTCTCGGGGACCGTTTCAAGGAAAAGAAGGTGTTGTAAAAGCGGTTGAAAAGAATAAAATTCAACTGATTTTAAAAGAGTTAGGTTTTGTAATTACACTTACTAGAGAGTAAGTAATAATTTTAATATTTGCTTTGTTAGTCTTAAAAATGGGACTGACGGGGCGAAGCCGTGGCGAAGTTGAGCTGAAATTGTCTTGGTTGGTTGTAGTTTTTGGGTTGAAAAGTTGATTCGTTTGTTTGTTTAAACGGTAAGTAAAAGCAAAACCAAATTATCATAAAATAATCAAATACAACATCAAATTTTAAAGTAGCCCAAACAGAACCAAAGAAAAAACACAAAAGGAAATAAAAATTTTAATATATAAATAATGGATAATAATAAAATTGCAATTATCGGGTTGGGATATGTAGGTTTGCCATTAGCTGTTGCTTTTGGATCTAAATACAATACTTTAGGGTTTGATATTAATACAACTCGAGTTTCAGAGTTGTCACAAGGAATAGACCGTACATTAGAATCAGATAAAGATAAAATAGAAAGCGCTACCAAATTGACATTTTCAAGTAAAACGACTGATTTAGAAGATTGCAATATTTTTGTTGTAACCGTTCCCACGCCAATAAATCAATTTAAAGCACCTGATTTGACCCCTTTGCTTAAAGCATCAGAAATGATTGGGAAAGTGATGAAAAAAGGGGCTGTTGTAATATACGAAAGTACCGTATATCCGGGTTGTACCGAAGAAGATTGTGTGCCAGTATTAGAAAAATTTAGTGGATTAAAATTTAATTCTGATTTTTATTGCGGCTACAGTCCCGAAAGAATTAACCCTGGTGACAAAGTAAATACATTAACAACAATTAGAAAAGTTACCTCTGGCTCAACTCCTGATATAGCAAATTTTGTAGATGATTTGTATGCTTCAATAATTACAGCTGGTACCTATAAAGCGCCAAGTATTAAAGTAGCAGAAGCTAGTAAAGCTATTGAAAATGCACAACGAGATGTTAATATTTCATTTGTAAATGAATTGGCATTAATTTTTGATAGAATTGGTATAGACACTAATGATGTGTTGGATGCTGCTGGAACAAAGTGGAACTTTTTAAAGTACAAACCGGGATTAGTTGGTGGTCATTGCATTGGGGTTGATCCTTATTATTTAGCTCATAAAGCGGAAAGTTTAGGGTATCATCCGCAAGTAATACTTTCAGGAAGAAGAGTTAATGATGCGATGGGAATTTTTATTGCTGGAAAAGTTGTAAAATTAATGATTCAAAAAGGAACAAGTATCAAAGGGGCAAAAGTTTTATTACTTGGAGTTACCTTCAAAGAGAATTGTCCTGATATTCGAAATTCTAAGGTAGTTGATATTTATAATGAATTATTGCAATTTGGGTTGGATGTTGATGTTTTCGATCCACATGCAGATGCTGTTCAAGTAAAAGAGGAATACGATATTGATTTGGTTACCCTACCTACAAAATATGATGCTATTATATTGACAGTTTCTCACAATGAATTTTTGAATTTAGATATGAATACTTTGAAAAGCGGAACCCATTCTGTTATTTTTGATAGTAAAGCAGCTTTGGATAGAGCGATTGTCGATGCTAGGTTATAAAAATCATAATTAATAATTGTAACTAATTGTGTTTTTTTAGCAAATAAATGAACACAATTTTTATTGATTATAATTGTCTTTACATTTTAACTTGAATCAAAAATAATTTAAAATGATTTTCATTGGATATATTTCGATTTTTTTAAAATAAAAAGCATAATACAATGAGTTTAAAAAAAAATACCCTTTTGTCACTTAAATGGTCGTTTTTTCAACAAATAAGCGGGCAGGTATTGGGTTTTGTAGTTTCAATAGTTTTAGCCAGATTATTAGTCCCAGCTGATTTTGGTCTTATGGGTATGATTTACATTATCTTGACAATTGGTACAGTTTTGATTGATTCGGGTTTAAGTACATCACTAATTCGTTCGGAAAGCGTAGATCAAAAAGAATTATCAACTGTTTTTTATGCGAATATTTGTATTGCCATACTATTTTATTTAATTATTTTCATTACCGCTCCTTTTGTTGCGGTATTTTATAAACAAGAGATTCTTACCAATTTAATCCGTTTTCAAGGATTGACATTGATTTTCTCCTCTATTTGGTCAATACAAAACGTATTACTAATTAAAGAATTAAATTTCAAGAAAATTACGGTTATGTCCTTGATTTCTAGTTTTTTAGGGGCGATTATCGGAATAATATTAGCATATTATAATTATGGTGTTTGGTCGATTGTAATAATGAATAATTTCACAATAATTCTGAATACAATTTTGCATTGGGTATATTCTACTTGGCGTCCAAAACTAGAATTTAGTAAAGAAAAGTTTTTATATCATTATAAATTTGGATATAAGCTTGTGATAGTCCAATTGTTTGAAGCAATTTTTGGGAACATATACAATCTTATAATTGGTAAAGTTTATAACAAAAATACGTTAGGGTTTTACACCAGAGCTGACTCCTTTAAAAAAACAATTATTTTCAGTATTTCTACTCCACTTAAATCGGTCTTGTTGCCCTTACTTACTACAATTAAAGATGATAAAGAAAAATTGAAAACAATTTACATTCTACTTCTTCAGATTGTATTGCTGGTCATATCTCCTGTTTTACTTTTTTGTGTTGTATTTGCAAAACCCATTTTTATATTACTTTTCACTGAAAAATGGAATATGGCAATTCCCTATTTTCAGATTGTATGTTTGGCTGGGATATTATATCCAATCAATACTTATATAGTAAGTTTTTTGAATGTAAAAGGCAGAAGTGATTTAGTATTAAAAATTGACATTATTAAAAAAATTGCACTAGCAATTGGAATACTAATATCTATGTGGTTTCATGATATATATATATTAGTTTGGTCTCAAGTAGCGCTTTCAATTTTTGATTTTATAGTCAATCTTTTTGTACTTAAGAAGATATTAAATTATTCTATATTCCTTCAATTAAAAAATACATTTCAGGTTTTATCAATGCCTATTATATCTGCAATTTTTATATATTTCATTAATAGATATATTCTAATCTATTTGTTAAATTATTTCTTAATAATTTCAGTTGGCCTACTTTGTTTTTTGGTAATTAATTTTGGGTTTTTGTATTTTTTGAACAAAAAATTATATACTACTATTTTGATTACTTTAAAAAAATGAAAAAAATATTTTCAACACTATTTGGAGATTTAATTGCGAAAATTTATATTTCTGTAATAAAAAAGGCAATTGACAATTATTATACAAAAACGCAACTTTCCTTATCTAAAATTGGAAAAAACACTAAATTTTACGGACGAGGTACAATTTATTTTTCAGAAAATTTGACAGTTGGAGACGATTGCAGAATTGGCTATAATTATTTTTTTCATTCAAAAGGAGGAATTAAAATTGGTAACAATACTATACTTTCTAGAAATGTGACTATTTATTCTGCAAATCATGATTATTTGTCAAAAAAATTAATTCCTTATGATGAGAATTATCTCGAAAAAGAAGTTGTAATCGGAAATTCAGTTTGGATTGGAATGAATGTATCTATATTGCCAGGGGTTGTTATTGAAGATGGCGCCATTATTGGAATGGGAACTGTAGTAACAAAGAATGTAAAAAAGGGTGAAATAGTGGTAGGTATGGGGCAGAAAGTTGTTGGCAATAGGGATTTAATGATTTTTGATAAATTAAATAGTGACGCTAAATTTTATGGAAAATATTCAAAAGAATGATATTATAGAATTATCTATAATAATACCAGTTTACAACTGTTCTCAATATTTAAAAGAGGGGTTTGAAAAATTAAAGTATTTATATTCAACAAATATTACTTTCGAAATTCTTTATGTAAATGATGGTTCAACAGATAATAGTTTAGAAGTTTTAAATGAAATAGAAGAAAACAACACTTTTGTAAAAGTAATTTCACAAGAAAACCAAGGATCATCGGGTGCTAGAAATACCGCTATTGAAGTGGCACAGGGAAAATACATTCAGTTTTTAGATGCTGATGATAATTTGGATTTTGAACAATTGCTTTTATTATTACAAGTAGCAATTAATAACTCTTTAGATGCTATTTCGTATAGATTAGATTATATAAATGAAAACAATGTAAAAATAGGTGAAAGACCAAAGCAAACGGTAACATTTAACCAAATCATTTCGGGTTCACAAGCGTTAATAGAGGGATTTAACCCTTCTTCAATTTGTGTGTTTTTATTTAAAACTGATTTTTTAAACAAGAATAATTTACGAATAACACCCAAAATCACTCACATGGATGTTGAATTCACTTCTAGAATGATGTTAGTTACAAATCGTATTATGTTTGTTGACTTTATTCTATATCATTATTTACAACGAGAAGGATCAATAACAAAACCAAAAACAATTGATAAATTTAAGCAAATAATATATGATGAAATTATAATTGCAACAAACATTAGAAAAACATTAGAACAGCAATTTTCAAATGAATTGAAAATTGCAATTCAAAAAAACTATAATGCTGTTGTTTGGAATATACTTTGGAGATTTCTTAATAAACAAAATGAGGTAGATTTAGATTTTAAATTAAAATGTATTGATGAGCTTAAAAAAAGGAATTTATATCCAATAAAAGGGGCATTGAAAACTAATTTTCAAATACTAACGTCTATTTTTTTTAATTTTTTTTGGCTTTATAAATTGTTTGTTAAAAATAAAAAATAATAATAGTTTAAATTATTCGCTAAATGTAGAAGAATTATGGATATAAAAAAACACATTTTTTTTTAAGGTTATATCTCCTAAACAATCATCAATAATAATTTATATAAACTTGAAAAAAATAGATTCTAAATAAAGTAGGAAACAAAAAAACAACTTAATATCTATTATATAAAAAAAATGTAATAGTTTTTTATAAAATAATTAATTTTTTTAAAATTTAAATGACAAAAAAATGCAAAATTAACGTTTTAATGACCACATATAACCTTGAAAAATATGTGGAAGAGTCAATTTTAAGCGTAATAAATCAAAAAACAGAATTTGATTTCAATTTAATCATTCTAGATGACTGCTCGACGGATAATACAATTAATATAATAAATTCAATTGCCAAAACACATCCCTTTGGAAATAAAATTGAACTCCACATAAATGAAAATAATTTAGGGGTTTTGCAAAATTCAAAGAAAATTTTTGGTTTGGCATCGGCACCTTATATAGCAATGATTGATGGGGATGATTATTGGATAGATCAACAAAAAATTCAAAAACAATGTCATTTTCTTGAAAATAATACTGATTTTAATTCGTCTTGTTCCTTAGTCCAAAGCTACTATGTTTCTAGTGGTTTTAGAAAAACATTTGTCGATGGTTGGCATAAAAGTAAAAAGGAAGACTATGTGATACAAGATTATTTAACAAGTGCTTTTTCTCAAACTTCAAGTTATTTTTTTAGGAATAATATTCAATTCCCTGATTGGTATGATAATTTGCAGTCCAATGATGCTACAATTTTTTGTGTGGCAACTGGATCCGGAAAAATCAAATATTTTAAACAACATTTTTCAGTTTATAGATTGAATCCAATCAATTATTCTAGTAATAAAACTCCAAAAAAATCAAATGAAAAAACACGATTTTTTTTACATAAAATTGATCAGTATTTTGAATTTAAGTATCATAATACCATACTAATAAGATTAATAATTAACAATATTTACTTATATTTTATAGATGGAAAAAAAAAGTATCTCTCTTTTATTGGTAAATCAATGGTCGTCATTTTATTTTTGATAAATAAATTTTTGATTAAAAATAAATGCTAGTTTACATTTTAATATTTCTTTTTGCTACTTTTTTGTATTTTAAAGAGGATAAAGTAAGTGATTATATCTTATTTTATGCTTTTGTGATAACATACATTATTATTTCTGGATTAAGAGATATGATTGGCGGATTTGATGTATATATTTATGGTGAAGTTTTTGAGTCAACAAAAGAAAATATATTGATTTATGACTCCTTCGAAAAAGGGTTTGAAATATACTTTGTAATTCTAAAAAACATAAGTGATAATAGAAGTTTTATGTTTTTTGCTACAGCTTTAATTATGTCATTACTTCATTTTAAAGCAATTAGAATTTTAAGTCCTATTGTTTATTTTTCTCTTTTTATTTTTTTTTGTAAGTTTTTTTTAATGTCTTTCGTTTATCTCAGACAAGGACTTGCAATGGGACTAGTTTGGATAGCAATCCCACACATTCAGAATAAAAAGTACATTAAATTTTTTGTACCTTTACTCATTGCATATTTTTTGCATAAAAGCGCACTTATTTTTGGTCCATTATTTTTTTTTGGAAACATAAAAACAAAAAATACACAAATTTTACTTTTTTCTATACTCCTTATAGTTATAATTATTTCTCCACTTGGAAATCTATTAACTGTTTTCTTCACGGAAAGTATAGATGACCAAAAGTTAGCTAATTATAGTAATGAAGATTCGGTGTTTAATTTTTTTTATCTGATAGAAATAATTTTACTTACAGTTTTAGCACTAAATTTCAGAACTGAATTTTACAAATCGAAAGAAACAACGGTTATATTTAATGGTTTTTTAGGATATATATTGGTTCTTATTTTGGGATTAACTAATGCTACGTTTGTTAGGTTTGCATGGTATTATTTAATATTTGTTGCAATTGCTTTACCATACATATACACTTATATGATTAATTTAAAAAATAAACAAGTATATAAATTATTAGTTTTTCTGTATTTTGGTTTGTTGTTTTTTAGATTATTGATTTCGTATGATGCGGGTGATTTATTACCATATAAAACAATTTTTCAAGATTTTGAAAGGCATGGAAGATGGGAATATAGGGAATATAGATAAAATTATAATCAATGATAATAACAGTTTTTACACCAACATATAATCGTTCGACTTTATTAAAAAGAGTCTATGAAAGTTTAATAGAACAATCTTGCACACAATTTGAGTGGATTGTTGTTGATGATGGTAGTACTGATTCAACCGATTTACTTATTAAAAGTTTTATTAAGGAAGATAAAATCAAAATCACCTATTTATTTCAAGAAAATAAAGGTAAACATTTTGCCATAAATAAAGGAGTTCAATTGGCTGATGGTAATTTATTCTTAATATTAGATTCCGATGATTCTTTAACTTCAAATGCTATTGAATTAATTATAGAGAGTGCTTCAGGAATAATATATAATTCCGATATTGGTGGAATTGTTGTTCGAAAAATTTATTTTGATCAAAAACTAATTGGTCAGTTGATAGGAGAAAATATTATATCTAATTCGTTAGACATTAGATATAAAAAAAATATTATTGGAGATTTAGCCGAAATCTATAAAACTGAAGTACTAAAGGAGTTCCCATTTCCTGAAATTGTGAATGAAAAATTTTGTCCCGAAGATCTAGTTTGGAATAGAATAGCACAAAAATACAATTTATTATTTACGGATCAATTAGTTTATCAAGTTGAATATTTACCTGATGGGTTGACCGCTAAAATTGTTAAAATTAGGATGACTTCTCCCAAAGCTTCTATGATTTGTTATTCGGAATTGGCTTCGTATAAAATTCCATTAATCCAAAAAATTAAGGCGACTCTAAATTTTTGGAGATTTTCTTTTAATTCTGATTGGAAATTTTCTAAAAAGAGTGTAATGGTAAATGTGATTTTGACTTGTATCTGTTTTCCTACTGGCTATTTGATGTATCTGAACGATAAGAGAAAATGGAAGTAAAATTGACTTGTTTGTTTTTGATATATCTAATAATGCCTTTGTTAATCCAGTACTAAATATTTTGTTAAGTCAAATTATATTGAAATTTTTTGAATTTAATTAAATTATACAAATATGAAAAAAGTTAATTTTTTAGTTCGTTTAGATGATGCTTGTTCTACAATGGATCATGAAAAATGGAATAGGTTGGAAAGTATTTTTGATAAATACGGTATTAAACCAATGGTAGGAATAATACCAGACAATAAAGATCCTGAGCTTACTTTAGGAACAGAAGACAGCAATTTTTTTGATAAAGCTATAAATTGGCAAATTAAAGGTTGGGCAATCGCTTTGCACGGTTTTGAGCATAAATATGTTACAAAATCAGGGGGTATGAATCCTGTTTTATGTAGATCTGAGTTTTCGGGGTTACCATTAAAAGATCAAGAATATAAAATAGAAAAAGGATTTTCTATTTTAAAAAATAAAAATTTGAATGTTAATTATTTTTTTGCTCCAAGTCATTCTTTTGATGAAAACACACTATTAGCGCTTTACAATAAAACAGATATTAGAATCATAAGCGATACAATTGGAATGATCCCATATCGATTAAAAGATTTTTCTTTCATACCACTACAATTTGGAAAATTTAGAAATATTATTGTCCCTGGCTTTTGGACATTTTGTTTGCATCCAAACATGATGAATGATATAGATATACTAAATGCAGAGATATTTATTAAAAAGCATCACGAAAAGTTCATCTCTTTCGACGATATAGACCCTAATTCATTAAAAGTTAAAAGTAATTTTGATAAATTACTTAGTTTTGTTTACTTTCTAAGAAGAAGAATTATTAACCAATACAAAGATTAATTATGAAAGTCAACCAATTTAATTAATACTTTTTTTTATCATGAAAATACTTAGTGTTATTAATTCATTAGCAACTGGCGGGGCAGAGAAATTAATTATTGAAACTTTACCTTTGTATTGCGGAAAGGGAGTTGAAATGGATGTTTTACTACTTGATGGAACGCACTATCCATTTTATAAAAAACTTGAGTCCTCTAATACGGGTAAAATTTTTTCTTTAGGTTTAAAATCGGTTTATAATCCTATTGCGATTATTAAAATAATCCCCTTTTTAAAAAAATATGATATTGTTCATGTGCATCTTTTTCCAGTTCAATACTTTGTTGTATTAGCCAAATGGTTATCCTTTTCAAAAACAAAATTAATTTTCACAGAACATAGTACGTCTAACAGACGTTTAAAAAACAAATTATTTAAAATCTTTGATAAGTATATATACAAAGGATATTCTAAAATTATTTGTATTACTGAAGAAATTCAAGTTATTATTTTAGCGCATACTGGACTTTCAAAAAACAGAACAGCGTTAATTTTAAATGGCGTACCCGTTTCTGAATACAATCAAGCAGTGCCATTTGATAAAGCTGAATTCAAATTTGAAAGCACAGATAAATTACTCCTACAGGTATCCTCTTTCCAAGAGCCAAAAGATCAAAAAACATTAATAAAAACGCTTATTCATTTGCCGAATTACGTAAAGTTACTATTAGTTGGCGATGGTGTTTTGAAGCTAGAGTCTGAAACATTAGTAAAAAAATTACAACTTGAAAAGCGTGTTTTATTCTTGGGCGTTCGAACCGATGTGCCAAGATTATTAAAAACTGCGGATATCATCGTATTGTCTTCAAAATATGAAGGAATGTCTTTATCAAGTATTGAAGGAATGGCATCTGGGAATCCATTTTTAGCTTCTAATGTACCTGGACTTTCTGAAATTGTTTCAGGTGCTGGTGTTTTATTTACTCTAGGTGATGATAAGGAATTGGCACAAAAAATAAATGAATTGTTGGTCGATGAAAAATTATACCAATCGGTTGTTACATCATGTGAAGTTAGAGCCAACCAATATGATATAAAAAATATGATTGCGCAACATATCGCTTTATATGAAAGTCTTGTCTAAACCTAAACTCATACGAACTGCTACAGTACCAATTTCTTTAGATTATTTGCTAAAAGGACAGCTTTCTTTTTTGCAAAATCACTACGAAGTAATTGCGGTTTCTGGGAATGATATTCACTTAGAGGAAGTTGCCCAAAGAGAAAAAGTTAGGACAATAGGATTAGAAATGCAACGTAGTATCAGTCCATTGAAAGATGTACTATCTTTATGGAAATTGTACGTTCTTTTTAAAAAAGAAAAACCATTAATAGTTCATTCTATTACTCCAAAAGCAGGTTTGTTAACAATGGTAGCAGGTTTTTTCGCTGGGGTACCAATTAGAATACACACTTTTACAGGTTTAATATTTCCTTCCAAAACGGGATTATTAAAACAAATTTTAATTCTAATGGACAGAATATTGTGTCGTTTTGCAACCCATATTTATCCTGAAGGAAATGGTGTAAAGCAAGATTTAATTAATTTTGGAATTACCAATAAACCCTTGAAAGTAATAGCAAATGGGAATGTAAACGGAATTGATACCGACTATTTCAATAAAAAGAACATTTCAGAATCAGATATCCAAGCACTAAAAACTACTTTAGGAATAAACTCGAATGATTTTGTGTTTATTTTTGTTGGGAGATTGGTTGGAGATAAAGGAATTAATGAATTGATTGCTGCGTTTAAAAAGTTTAATTCTGCTGATGCCATCAAATTATTGCTTGTAGGTCCTTTTGAACAAGAACTCGACCCCTTATCAATAGAAACTTTAAGTGAAATAAAAGCAAACGCAAATATTATTTCAGTTGGATTTAAAAAAGAAGTTCGCACTTACTTTGCTATTGCTGATGCTTTGGTATTTCCGAGTTATCGAGAAGGTTTTCCAAATGTTGTTTTGCAGGCTGGCGCAATGAATTTACCGTGTATTGTAACTGATATTAATGGTTCAAATGAAATTATTTCTGATGGGATTAATGGAATAATAATTCCTTCCAAAAGCGAAATAGAACTATATGAAGCCATGTTAGTGTTAGTAAATGATACTGAATTACAAGAAAACCTTCAAAAGAACTCTCGTGAAATGATTGTTTCTCGTTTTGAGCAAAAAATGGTTTGGGAGTCTATTTTAAATGAATATAAAAATATTGAAAAAAATGTATAGATTCTTTTTCAAGAGAATAGCTGATTTTACTATTGCATTAATTGGACTACTTATTTTAAGCCCTTTACTTATTATTATAACTATAGCTTTGTATTTTGCTAATAATGGGAAGCCTTTTTTTTTACAATCTCGACCTGGTAAAAATGGTGCTATTTTTAGAATAATAAAGTTTAAGACGATGAATGATAAAAAAGATAGTGATGGAAATTTACTTTCTGATGAAATCCGATTGACAAAAGTAGGTAGCTTTATTCGAAAAACATCAATAGATGAAATTCCGCAACTGATTAATGTGTTACTTGGCAAAATGAGTGTTATTGGTCCTCGACCATTATTGACACACTATTTACCCTTGTATAATGAGCATCAAAAACAGCGACATAATGTGAGACCTGGAATTACGGGTTGGGCTCAAGTCAATGGTAGAAATGCAATTTCGTGGCATGATAAATTTGAATTTGATGTTTGGTATGTTGAAAATATAAGCTTAGTTCTTGATGTTAAAATTTTGTTTTTAACCATAAAAAAAGTATTTTTGAGCGAGGGTATTTCTGCTCAAGACAATGTAACAATGGATGAATTTAAAGGTATTTAGAGATGTATTTATACGGAGCTAGCGGTCATTGCAAGGTGGTTATTGAAGCGATAAAATCATCAAATGTAGTCAAAATAGATGCTGTTTTTGATGATAATTCTGATGATGATTTTATTTTATCCATTCCAATTCTTAAACCAAATGATGCTGAATTTTCTATTTTAGATGGTATCATTATTACCATTGGAAATAATAGAATTAGAAAAAAAATAGTTCTAAGTTTGGAAGCCAATTATTATAATGCGATACATTCCAGTTCGATAATCTCGGAATCGGCTCAAATTGATTTTGGAACCGTCATTCTTGCAGGTGCAATACTAAATTCAGAAGCAAAAATTGGAAAACATTGCATAATTAATTCAGGATCAATTATTGAGCACGATTGTATAATTGATGATTTTACCCATATTTCTCCAAACGCTTCCTTGGCTGGAAATGTATTTGTTGGTGAAGGGACACATATTGGAATTGGTGCGGTTGTTATTCAAGGAATAAAAATTGGTAAATGGTGTATCATTGGTGCTGGAGCTGTAATTATTAATGATGTTCCTGATTTTGCAGTTGTAGTAGGAAATCCAGGTCGAGTAATTAAATTTCAAGAAGGAAGTGTTTAATAGTAAACGAACTTTTGATATCTTATTTTCTTTATTTGGACTATTATTTATTGGTTGGGTAGTACTTTTTTTCTGGATTTTAGCAACTTTCGAAACAAAATCAAATGGTTTTTTTTTTCAAAATAGGGTTGGTCAATTTGGTAAAATTTTTAAAATTGCAAAACTTAGAACTATTAATCCAAAATCAGAAAAAATAACTCCATTAGGTATTTTTCTGAGGAAATATAAAATCGATGAACTTCCACAATTATGGACTATTTTAATTGGCAAAATGAGTTTTGTTGGGCCAAGACCAGATATTGCAGGATATTATGATGTTTTAGAAGGAGAAAACAGAAAGATACTTGAATTAAAACCAGGTTTAACTAGCATGGCAAGTATAAAATATGCTAACGAGGAAGAAATTTTGGGGCTTCAAGAAAATCCATTATTTTATAATGATACCATAATTTTCCCTGATAAGGTTCGTATGAATCTGGATTATTATTACAATCAATCCTTTTTCGGCGATATAAAAATTATAATAAAAACAATTTTTAGATAAATGACACATTCAAAAATTTGGCTTTCCTCACCCCACATGGGTGGAACAGAACAACAGTTTGTTAAAGAAGCATTTGATGCCAATTGGGTAGCACCCTTAGGACCAAATGTAAATGGTTTTGAAACTGATTTAGAGGAATACCTCAATGAAGATATTTTTGTAGGAGCTTTGAGTTCAGGAACTGCAGGATTGCATTTAGGGCTTATAATTCTAGGAGTTCAAGCTGGAGACGAAGTAATTTGTCAAAGTTTTACTTTTTCTGCTTCTGCAAATCCAATTTTATATCAAGGTGCAACACCAATATTTGTGGATAGTGAAAGTAAAACTTGGAATATGTGTCCCATTGCGTTAGAAGATGCGATTATAGACAGAATTTCAAAAGGTAAAAAACCAAAAGCAATTATTGCAGTTCATTTATATGGAATGCCTTTCAATGCTGAAGCTATTTTGGAAGTAGCAAACAAATATGAAATTCCTGTATTAGAAGATAGTGCGGAAGCATTAGGAAGTTCGTATAAGGGTCAAAAATGTGGGACTTTTGGAACAATAGGAGTTTTATCATTTAATGGAAATAAAATTATCACGACTTCTGGTGGAGGTGCATTAGTAGCCAAATCAAAAGAAATTAAAGATAAGGCTGTTTTTTTTGCTACACAATCGCGAGATGATGCGCCACACTATCAACATTCAGAAATTGGTTATAATTATAGAATGAGTAATATTTGTGCGGGAATTGGTCGTGGACAAATGCAAGTTTTAGACAAACACGTGGCACTCCGTAGAGAAATGAATCAATTTTACACTGATTATTTTAAAAATATTGAGGGTGTTTCTGTATTTTCAGAACCGAATTCTGATTATTTTTCTAATCATTGGCTGTCTGCTATTGTAGTCCATTCTGAAAAATTGAATGGTAAAACGAGGGAGGATCTAAGATATGCTTTAGCGAATGAGAATATAGAGAGCAGACCGCTTTGGAAACCGATGCATTTGCAACCTATTTTTGAAAAATATCCTTATTATGGAAACAAAATAGCTGAAACATTATTTGAAAATGGTCTGTGTTTGCCATCAGGTTCTAATACTTCAACGGAAGAAAAGGAAAGAATTATAAAAGTGTTTAATTTGTTTTTTAAATTGTAATTTTAACCCCAAAATACCCTCATTATAATATTAATTATTAATTTTAGTAAGAAATACTTTAAACAAAAACAGCAACTATCTAATTAATAATATTATGTCAAATTTTATAACAAAAATGATAACTTACTTTCCAAAGTTTAAAATTAAGGATTATTTTACCAATATGGATTATCTTCCGAGGTGGATAGTTTTTAGTATAGATATTTCAATTGTTATTTTTGCAAATATTTTTTCCTATTTTTTATTTAGGTTTCTCCACATATCTTTTTATGCTACTTTAAACCCACTTACAAGATATAGTTTGGTTGTTTTAATAAACTGTTTCTTCTTTTTGTTTTTTAAAACCTATTCAGGAATAATTCGACATTCAACTTTTATTGATGGGATTAAATTATTGTATTCCTCTATGTTTTCGTTCATTGTTTTAGTTCTAATTAATTATTCAAGTTATTTTATAATTGGAAAAAAAATATTTGTAATTCCAGCACTATTTATCAATGCTATTATTATTTTTTCACTTCTTTTTCTCTTTAGAATTTTTGTTAAGTTCATTTTTGAAAATTTTATGGTAGAAAAAAACAAATCAATTTTAATAAATACACTTATTTTCGGGTCTGATGCAAATGCCATTTCCGTGGTAAATGCATTAAATTCTGAAAAACCAATGCGATTTAAAGTTATCGGTTTTATCGACAAAGAAAATCAAAACACATCAAAACGAATATTAGATGTTCCTATTTTAAATTTCAAAAGAAAAATTTCAATAATAATGCGTTCGGTCAGTGCGGAGGCTCTTATTATTTCAGATAAAAGTTTAACCAAACAACAAAAATTAGATATAGTTGAAGAATGTTTAGAATATAATTTCAAAATATTTACTGTTCCGTCTATTGAAAATTGGGAAGATAAAAAAGAAATTGCAAATAAGGTAACTAATTTTAAAATTGAAGATTTATTAGAACGTAATCCAATTGTATTGGATACTAAATTAATTTCAAAACAGTTAAAAAACAAAACTATATTAATTACTGGAGCGGCAGGTTCTATTGGAAGTGAAATTGCCCGACAAGTAATCAATTTTAATCCTGGAAAAATAATTATTTTAGATCAAGCCGAAACTCCTTTGCATCATTTGAGACTAGAAATGGATAAATTAATTACGGAAATAAAAATTGAAACGGTAATTTGTGATGTCAGAAATAGAGATGCTTTGAATCAAGTTTTTTTAAAATATAAGCCTCGAGTAGTTTTTCATGCTGCGGCTTATAAGCATGTGCCTTTGATGGAAGAAAATCCAGCACAGGCCATTTTTGTAAATGTAATGGGAACCAAAAACACTACAGATTTGTCAGTTGAACATGGTGTAGAAAGTTTTGTAATGATTTCAACCGATAAGGCGGTTAACCCTAGTAATGTTATGGGTGCAAGCAAGAGAATTGCTGAAAAATACGTACAATCTTTATTTTTTAATATAAATGTTAATGAAAATTCAACCAAATTTATTACCACTCGGTTTGGAAATGTTTTAGGTTCTAATGGTTCTGTAGTGCCATTATTTAAAAATCAAATAGCTTCTGGAGGACCGATTACAATTACGCACCCCGATATTATTCGCTATTTCATGACTATTCCAGAGGCATGTCAGCTAGTATTAGAAGCTGGATCGATGGGTAATGGAGGGGAAATTTTTATCTTTGATATGGGGAAACCAGTCAAAATTATAGATTTAGCATATAAAATGATTCGACTTGCTGGAATGATTCCTAATCGAGATATTGAAATAAAAATCGTAGGTTTGCGTCCTGGAGAAAAATTATATGAGGAATTATTAAATGACACTTCTAAAACGTTGCCAACTCACCATGAAAAAATCATGATTGCAGAGGAGTTTAAAGTTGATTTTAATGGACTAAATTTAGAGATTGCAGAATTAATTTCTATTGCAAAATCCTATAATAATGATGCTATTGTAGCTAAAATGAAATTGATTGTACCAGAATTCAAAAGTATGAACTCTACTTTTGAGGATTTAGATAAAAAATAATTTAAAATAATTAAAAAATATGCAAATTATACCAAATAAAAACAAATTAAAAAGTAGTGCGATACTCTTATTATTTTTAATATTAGGGTTAATTACTTCATGTGCTTCTAAAAAGAAAATAGTCTATTTACAAGCTGAAATATCAACGAAATCTACTTTGGAAATATTAAAATACGAGCCATTAATACAAGCAGATGACGAATTGACTATTTTGGTAACTGCTGAAAATCCTGATTCTGCAGCACCTTATAATCTTAAATTAGCAACTTCTAATACGAATATAACACCATCTCAAATATCTTATTTAATAGATAAAGACGGTACTATTGATTTTCCTATTTTCGGAAAAATAAAATTAGCGGGATTAACGCGTATTCAAGCAACAGATAAAATTAAATTATTGTTAGAAAACGACATTAAAGACCCTACAGTAAGCATTAAAATAATAAATTTTAAAGTTGCTGTACTTGGAGAAGTATTAAGTCCAGGAGTTAAAGTGATTCAGAGTGAAAGAATAACTTTGTTAGATGCGCTAAGTCTTGCAGGTGATTTAACAATTTATGGGAAAAGAAATTCAATTATGATAATTCGGGAACTTGATGGTGTAAGAACAATCGAGAAAATTGATATTACAAAAAGAGATTTTATGAATTCACCCTATTATTATTTGGCACATAACGATATAGTTTATGTAGAACCTAATAAAACAAAAATAAATTCATCAGTTGTTGGACCAAACGTAAGTGTTATGGTATCTATTTTATCATTATTAATAACAGTACTTACATTAACTCGAAGATAATTTTTATGCAAGAAAATCAAAAAACGTTAGAACCATTAGAGAAAAATATAGGTATTAAAGAGCAATTAGAACGGTATTTGTTCTATTGGAAATGGTTTGTATTGGCTATTATTGTATCCTTGTCAACGGCTTTTTTAGTCCTCCGGTATTATGTATCGGAATATAAAATTGCATCAACAGTATTGATTATTGATGATAAAAAAAATGGTACATCTAATGAATTGTCTGCTTTTGCTGATTTAGGGATGTTGTCTAGTGGAAAAAGTAATTTAGATAATGAAATTGAAATACTCAAATCGCGTTCTATTATACAGGCTACCGTTAAGAAATTAAATTTAAATATTAATTGTTCTGTAGAGGGTAGAATTAAAGAGGAAGATATTTATTCAAATTCCCCAATCGAGATTATTTTTTCAGACAAAACAGAAAATTTCTATACTAAAAAAACACATTTCACTATTAAAAGTAATTCTAATTCATCCTTTTTATTGTACGATTCAAATTCTGATAAAAAAAACAGTTACAATTATGGTGAAGTTATACGCTATAAATATTCAAAATTTATAGTACTTAAGAAGAATACTACAAATTCAAATCAAGATTTTAAGATTAATGTAAATGTAAAACCAATTGAGGATGTTGCAATTAGTTATAAAGATAGATTAGTAATTACTCCTTCAAGCAAAACAACAAATATTGTTCAAATTTCTATTGTTGATCCTTTGAAAGACAGGGGGATAGATTTCTTAAATAATTTAATTATTGTTTATAATGAGAATGCAATTAAAGACAAAAATTTAGTTGCCGAAAAAACCTCTAAGTTTGTTGAGCAAAGAATAAAGTTTATTACAGATGAATTAGGAGATGTAGAAAAAGAAACAGAATCTTTTAAGCAAAAAAATCAAATTACTGACATTATTAGTGAATCTGGAATTTTTTCACAAAATGCTGCAGCTTTCGAAAAGAGTGAAATTGAAATTGACACACAATTAAAAATTCTTGAAATGATGGTTGGTTTTGTAAAAAAATCTTCTATTTCAGAATTGATTCCTAGTAATGTATTGACTACACAAAGTTCTTCTTCAAATGCAGTTAACGAATATAATTTATTGGTTTTAGAAAGAAATCGTTTGTTGAAAAATGCGGGTGTTAATAATTCGGTATTGCTAAACATGAATAAAAAAATTCAATCATTAAAGATTGATTTACTTTCTAGTTTGGAACAGGAGAAAAAAATATTAGAAATTAAAAAGAAAGATTTAAATTTCCAAAATAATATTGCTAAAGGAAAAATTGCATCAATTCCAACCCTAGAGCGCCAAGCAAGAATATTGGGAAGGCAACAGCAAGTTAAAGAAACTTTGTATTTATATTTGTTACAAAAACGTGAAGAAACAGCTATTAAACTTGCTGTAACTCCTCCGAATGCAAAAGTTATTGATGCTGCAAAAGCAGATAACATGCCGATTTCTCCCAAAAAAAATATTTTTTATTTAGTAGCATTGCTAATAGGAATTATCACTCCTTTTTCAATAATTTTTCTTTTAGATTTATTTGATACCAAGGTGAAAAGTAGGTTTGATATTGAAGAGAAAATGGCAACTCCATTTTTAGGAGATGTTCCACACTCTTTATTAGAAAACGAGGTTGTAAATGTAACTTCTCGAACTGGTACAGCAGAGGCATTAAGAATCGTTAGAACTAACATAGAATTCATGCTCAATGAAGTGCCTGAAAATCAGGCTAAAGTAATTTTTTCTACTTCGACTATTCCTAAAGAGGGTAAAACTTTTATCGCTGTAAATTTAGCGGCAACTATAGCAGCTTCAGGAAAAAAGGTATTGCTTTTAGGTATGGATATTAGAAATCCTAAAATAGATCAATATATAAAGTTGCCAGATAAAGGATTAACGAACTATTTATCTTTAAAAGATGGAGATATACAGGATTTTATTTTTAAAAATATTGAAAACAACATGTTTGATGTTTTGCCGTCAGGTCCAATTCCTCCAAATCCTGTTGAATTATTAATGAGTAAAAAAGTTGAACTGCTTTTTGATATATTAAGAAAACAATATGATTATATAATTGTAGATACTGCACCAATTAGTTTAGTTACCGACACTTCTATAATTGCTAAATTTGCAGATATTTTTGTTTATGTAATACGGGCGAATTATTTAGATAAAAGGATGCTAAATATTCCAAAAAGTTTATATAATGATAATAAATTACCAAATATGTCTATTTTGTTAAATGACACTGGAACTAATAAAGGTTACGGGTATGGTTATGGTTACGGATATGGTTACGGATATGGATACGGATACGGATATGGATATGGTGTAGAAGAAGTGAAGTTACCTTGGTATAAATCTATTCTTAAAAAGAAAGACAATAAATAACAAGTAAATCAATTAACAAAAAAAAATCATTTCCCTTAAAGGAAATGATTTTTTTGTTTTATTATTTAGAATATGAAAAAGATTATTTGCAAATAATGTAAATAATATTAAATAAAAATAGAATTATTAGTCATGATTGCAATTAGCTTTTCATAATCCTTAACGATTATTTTTCTTGAAAAAGCATCAATGTGATTTTTATGATGAATGTCTGATCCAGCAAAATCTATCATTTCATTTTCAAGAAGTTTTTGAGCAATAAGAGCTACTTCTTTTCCATAATACCCTACAGTTGATAAAAGATTGATTTGGAAATAACAACCTGCATTTTTTAATTTTTTATACATTTCAAAATCATTGTGATAAAAAGAATAACGCTCAGGATGTGCTAAAATTGGAGTATATCCTGCAACTTGTAATTGGAAAATAATTTCAAATAATTGTATTGGAGGATTCAAATAAGACATTTCAACCAATACAAAGTTGTCTTTTAAAGTTAAAAGTGGTTTAGCTTGAAAAAGTTCCATGAAGGAATAATCTAATAAATATTCAGAAGCTACTTTCAATTCTAGTTTTGAAGTTAATTCGGGTAATTCCTTCTTTAATTTAGAATGTGAAGACAAAATATTTTCAGAAGTATTTTCCCAAACATGAGCCATAGTGTGTGGAGTAGTAATTGATTTTGAAATTCCTAAATCAACCATTGATTGAAGGATAAAAGTACTTTCCGCAATATTTTTCGCCCCATCATCTAATCCATATATAAGATGAGAATGGATGTCAATATAACCCTCAGGTATAAGTTCAGATAATTTTGGTTTATTTTTGAATATTGAAAACATTTTTTTTTTACAAATATAAATAAAATTAAATCGAATATCATTTTAGATGAATTAATAGTAGTACTGTCAAACATTTAAATTTAAAACAAATTACTACATTTGTAAAATGGAATTTTCTTCAAAACTATTGGAATCAGCAGTGAATGAGATTGCGCAATTGCCAGGTATTGGTAAGCGTACCGCTTTAAGATTGGTTTTGCATTTATTGAAACAGCCTAAAGAGCAAACCCTATTTTTGTCACAGGCATTAACAAAAATGCGTGAAGAAATACAATTTTGTGATAGTTGTAATAATATTTCTGATGTTTTGCGATGTGAAATTTGTTCAAATGTAAAAAGAAATCATAAAATAATTTGTGTTGTTGAAGATGTGCGAGACGTAATGGCAATAGAGAACACAGGACAATATAGAGGGATTTATCACGTTCTTGGAGGGAAGATTTCACCAATGGATGGAGTAGGACCAAGTCAGTTGAAGATTACTTCGCTTGTAGAAAAGGTTAAATCTGGAGCGGTTGAAGAGCTTATATTTGCATTAAGCTCTACAATGGAAGGAGATACCACTAATTTCTATATTTATAAGCAAATTAAGGGGTACAATATCATCACTTCAACTATTGCTAGAGGAATATCTGTGGGCGATGAATTAGAATATGCAGATGAAGTTACTTTAGGTAGAAGTATTGTTCAAAGAATACCTTTCGAAAATACTTTTAAAAAGAATGATTGAATTGAGTTGGTTAATTATGAATAAATTAAAATAAATAGAAAAATAATAAAATATAATGGAAATAACTAAAATTTGTTGCATTGGAGCGGGATATGTTGGAGGGCCTACGATGGCAATAATTGCTCAAAAATGTCCTCATATAAAAGTTACTGTTGTTGACTTAAATGTGGATAGAATTGTGGCATGGAATGATTCAAATGTGGATAATATTCCAATTTATGAACCGGGTTTGGGTGCAATTGTTGCAGAAGCAAGAAATAGAAATTTATTTTTCTCTACAGATGTTGAAAGTGCTATAGATGAGGCTCAAATGATATTTATATCAGTAAATACTCCTACAAAAACGTACGGTGCTGGTAAAGGAATGGCAGCAGATTTAAAATATATCGAACTTTGCGCTAGACAAATTGCTAAAATTGCTAAAAATGATAAAATTGTGGTTGAAAAATCAACGCTTCCAGTTCGTACTGCAGAAGCATTAAAGAGTATCTTAGACAAAACTGGGAATGGCGTTAAATTTCAGATTCTTTCTAATCCTGAATTTCTCGCTGAAGGAACAGCAGTTCAAGATTTATTAAATCCAGACAGAGTATTAATCGGTGGTGATCCTTCTGAGGAAGGACAAATTGCAATACAAAAATTAGTTTCTATTTATTCTAATTGGGTTCCTGCAGATCAAATTTTAACTACCAATTTATGGTCATCGGAATTGTCTAAACTTACAGCTAATGCCTTTTTAGCACAACGAATTTCATCAATTAATGCGATGTCGGAGCTGTGTGAAAAAACAGGTGCCGATGTAAATGAAGTTGCAAAAGCTATTGGAATGGACAGTAGAATTGGTTCTAAATTCTTGAAAGCTTCTGTTGGATTTGGAGGTTCTTGTTTTCAAAAGGACATATTAAACTTGGTATATATATCTAAATCATTTGGTTTAAAAGAAGTTGCTGATTATTGGGAGCAAGTAATTATTATGAACGACCATCAAAAAGGCAGGTTTTCTAAAAATATTATTACAACGCTCTACAATACTATTTCGGGTAAAAAAATAGCGTTTCTGGGATGGGCTTTCAAAAAAGACACCAACGATACTAGAGAATCTGCCGCTATTTATGTAGCCGATCAACTGTTGAACGAACAGGCAAACATTGCTGTTTTTGACCCTAAGGTTTCCGAGAAAAAAATCCTAGCAGATTTGGATTATTTGGAAACGCGATCTTCGGAATCCAATCGTCAAGGAATTACCGTTTTTGAAGAGCCTTATGAAACGTGTAAAAATGCCCACGCCATTGCAGTTTTGACTGAATGGGATGAATTTAAAGCCTATGATTGGCAAAAAATATATGATGCTATGCAGAAACCAGCTTTTGTTTTTGATGGAAGAAATGTGTTAGATAGAAAAAAACTAACGGAAATTGGTTTTGTTTATCAATGTATAGGTAGTTAAGAAGGAAGTCGAAAGTTTTAATGTCGTAAAGTCAAAAGTCTAGAAATAGTAAAAAACTATTAAAAATCAGTCAATTACAATGACTTTCATATTTTAAAATACGACACTTTATCCTACTTACTACATAATTTATAATTTTATAAATAAATAAATGAAAAAAATACTCATTACTGGTGGCGCTGGATTTATAGGTTCGCATGTGGTACGTCGGTTTGTTACCAAGTATCCGAACTATCAAATTTATAATTTGGATGCCTTGACCTATGCAGGAAATCTAGAAAATATTGCTGATATTGAGAATAATTCAAATTATACCTTTATAAAAGGAGATATTGTTGATGAACAATTCATAACCACTTTATTTGAAACCTACCAATTTGATGGTGTGTTGCATCTTGCGGCCGAATCGCATGTTGATCGTTCTATCGAAGACCCTTTGTCGTTTGTGAAAACGAATGTTATTGGAACCATGAATTTGCTAAATGCAGCAAGGAAACAATGGAAGGATAACGAAGCAGGAAAACGATTTTATCACATTAGTACCGATGAGGTTTATGGTAGTTTAGGCTCTGAAGGATTGTTTACTGAGACAACTGCTTATGACCCCAACTCTCCCTATTCTGCTTCCAAAGCAAGTTCCGATCATTTTGTAAGAGCTTATGGCGAAACGTACGGTTTGCCTTATGTAATTACAAACTGCTCTAACAATTATGGTCCTAACCATTTCCCTGAAAAATTAATTCCGCTTTTCATTAATAATATTATCAATAACAAACCGTTGCCCGTTTACGGTGATGGAAAATACACCCGCGATTGGTTGTTTGTAGAAGATCATGCGGTGGCAATTGATTTGGTATTTCATGAAGGTAAAAACCATGATACGTATAATATTGGAGGATTCAATGAATGGCAAAATATAGATTTAGTAAAATTGCTTTGCCAAATTATGGATGTCAAATTAGGACGTATTCCAAGCACATCAGAGGGTTTAATTTCCTATGTAAAAGACCGACCTGGGCACGATTTGCGGTACGCAATTGATGCTTCAAAAATAAATCAAGAATTGGGTTGGAAGCCATCGGTGACTTTCGAACAAGGCTTAGAGCGAACCGTAGCTTGGTATTTGAATAATGAAACGTGGCTCAAAAATGTTACTTCTGGCGAATATGCCAATTATTATAAAAAACAGTATTCTTAGGATACTGTTTTTTTTTAGCTATTATTTTTTAGTGTCAATTTTACCAAACCAACAGAACTCGTTATAATTAATGGCAATACTATTCCTAAATAGGCTTTGTCAATCAAGATAAAGACATAAGCCAGCAAGCATAAAATACTCAAAGTGCTGCTATATAAAACCCATTTTCTGTTGTTTTTTATTTGAAAATACACCACCAAAAACAAAATCGGATTGAATAATAAGATATTGTAATTGTTTGCCAACTCTCTATGTAAAGAGTAAAATCCAGCAAATAGGAAGAAAAGTCCAAGCATTCCTAATACTATGAAATAGGTTTTGTAAATAGCATTTTTATTTGTTATTATCACAAACCCAAAAAGTAAACTAAAGGCATAATAATTATTCCACCACGAAAAAGGCACTTCCTCCTTTTCAAATTCCAATATTTTTCTATTTTCCTTACAAAGCGGTCTATTATTATAAGAAATAGTCTTGATACTTTCTTGAAGTTCGGCTGGTAAAAACAATTCTTCTCCTTTCAAATCAACCTTTGTTCCAAAGATAATACTCGTTCCCAATTGCTCAAAGAAATGCCCTTCGAAGTAAGGAAATAGTATGTCTCTGTACGTTTTGTCTTCTTTGGTATTCTTAACGATAACTTTTTTTCCTAAAGTTTTATTAATGGCATTAATTACCATTGTTGTGCAATTTTTATCAATAAATTTATACGTATAAAAGCGCTCTTCCGATTGTAAAGAAGCATTTAAATAGTCAAAAAGTACTTGTTTTTGATTTCTTGAAATGTTCAAAACTTGTTCGGCAACACTTCTTTTCTCGTATAGATATTCTTGGAAAAACTCTTCAAAAGTCGAGCTTGTTTCCAAGTATTGCAAATCTCCTTTTACAAATTTTAAATAGAAATTTGGTGTGCTAAAATCGAAAGTACCGTAATTATACACTTCATCAATTTGGTTATCGGTATCTCTAATTCTTATGGCGGTATGACCAAATAATGAGTAAATTTCAGAACCAGTTCCGCAAGTAATT
Source organism: Bacteroidota bacterium (assembly GCA_947466955.1). Taxonomy (GTDB): domain Bacteria; phylum Bacteroidota; class Bacteroidia; order Flavobacteriales; family Flavobacteriaceae; genus Flavobacterium. Next base: position 134 of record CANIFM010000007.1, on the reverse strand, counting down.
ATACTTACTTCGGCATTTTCAGAAAGTGGAAGAATTTGACCAATTACTTTATTTGTAAATAGGATAACGATTAAAAAAGAGTAGAGTAGGGTCTGTTTTATGCGATACATATTAGATGTTATATGTTTAAAGTT
>CANIFM010000006.1 GCA_947466955.1 Bacteroidota bacterium | reverse complement strand
ATGTACACGGTTATGATAGAGCGATATCATACGGTATTACCAATATGCAAATGCAAGGTGCAATAGCAATTTTCACAGTCAACTTAAAAAGAATACTCAAATTAATGTAGAAAATGTAATCTACTCATCCATTTTGCCAAATAAACCTACAATAAAAAACAGTTATAAAAATAAAAACGCTTATAACGGATGTGTAAAATCCTGTTATAAGCGTTTTTTTTATTCTTTAGAAAACCACGCTGATCAAAATAAGAGGGGTTTTTCAGTGGCCTCTAATAAAACTGGGCTAAGTGTTGTAGCGAGGACGGGAGATGAACCCGTGACCTCAGGGTTATGAAAATAATTAAATCCCTTGATTCCTTATTAAATATATGGGTTTACGAGGGTTTTTAATAGTTTATTTTATTTTTCCTTACTCCGTTTCCTTACTCCATTTCATTTTATGAAATTCTTTCAAATCTATTATTTATCAATTCTTTGTAGGCAACTTTAAACTCATCACTAATAAAACTATCATCAATACAGTGCATCCACTTTTCCTTTGCCTTCTCCATTTTATTGAATATATTTTCTTGCTGTTTTAAATCCAACTTGAAAGAGTTGAAAACCAAGATAAAATCTTTTCTACTAATTTTTTTCTTCTTGGCATTAAGAGTTAGTGCCAAATCTTCATCATCGGCTGGATTAACGATTGCCGTTGCCACCATATCATAAGCTGGTGATAGAATATAACCTTGCTCATTTGTTTTGATTAAAGAGAAGTTTTTTAAGTGCATATCAGCATTACCAGTTAAGAATGAAAACAATACTTGTTCAAAGAAATTTACTAAATCTAAACCCGGATTATTGGAATGTTTCAAAAGAACTTTCGCAATTTGTTCGTAAGATCCGTGATACTTGTTTTCTGTCATTCTTTCTGTCAATTGACACATGTCTTCCATTAAAAGTTTCTGTCCTTTTATACGGTCAATTCTCTTGGTAATGTATGCAAGATTTCCAGATTGTAATCGTATCAAACTATGTGGCACCATTTTTATTTTTGCTATGGTTCCCAAGTGCATAGTTACATCTTCTACTTCTGGTAATTGACTGAATTTTTTGGTTGGTGGTTTCAATATATAATCCCCCCACAAACCAACTATTGTAAATCTTTTTCCTTCTCCCTTTTCATTTGGTGATAATTCTAAAGATAATTTAGCTTGAACCCCTGTTAAAGTAGTTTGACTTTTTACCACTTGTAAAGCCAATTCTTCCATTTGGTTTTCCGTATAAGGTAATTCAGGAGGGGTAGTTTGTCCAAATATTTTTTTACAACAAGAAGAATGAAAATCTATTGCATTTTCAGTCAGGAGTTCATAACAATAGAGACATCTTTTCATAGTTCTTCATTATTTAAAGGATGGACACTAACGGCTCCAATGCAATCTTTACAACAAGCCATCAAAAGTCCCATTCTATCTCGTGGGTTCAGTTTCCAATTGTTTTGGGCAATATCTAACAACCATCCTTCAGGGATAAGACCATCAAAAAACGGGAACAAGATTTTACTTGTATAAGGTTGTTCTTTTAGCGGTAGTGTTAAACTAATAGGGTCAGGATTTGGAGCATTCAAATAAGAACTATCATAGTTAAAATGGTATCCGTTTTCATCTTCTACTAACCAACCCGCAGTTTTATCATATATTTTTATTTCAGCCTTTCTCATCTTCCTCCGCTTTTAATTGGACTGCACCAACTTTGTAACCAAATAATTGTAATACCTGATTTACTTTGTCTAAACGCAGTGTTTCTTTACCTTGTTCCAATTCCCTCAGGAAACGAAGACCCACACCAGCTTTCTCTGCCAATTCAGGTTGAGTTAATTTAGCCGAGGTTCTTTTTTGCTTTACAAACTTACTTAATTCCATAATATGCACCTTTTCGGGTATAAAAGTATAAAAATATTTTTAATTTATACCCTTTGAGGTGTAAATTTAATAATTAGAAGAATAATATACCATAACGGGTATAAATAAAATGATTGTTTTTAATGTATTTATTATTTTTTCTTTTTTTTTCTTTTTTTTTCTTACTCTATTTCCTTACTCCGTTAAATTTGATTTGAAATAAAATATATTTGAAAAATAAACCAGACACAAAGTGAGTTTTAATTTGTATAAGTTATTGAATTTCAATAGTTATAGTAAGTTGTCTGCAAAAAAAAATCCTCACATTTCTGTGAAGATTTTTGTAGCGAGGACGGGAGTTGAACCCGTGACCTCAGGGTTATGAATCCTGCGCTCTAACCGACTGAGCTACCTCGCCATTTTTGCGGTTATCGGCATCCTTGAATGCGGGTGCAAATATAAAACATAAATCAGATGTTGCAAATATAAATCAAAGAAAAAAAAATATATTTTAAAATGCTTTTTTTTTCGTTAATTAATCTATATATTTCCGAAAAATTACAGTACTTATGGACGCAAAAGTTAGATACGAATTAGAATTTCCCCTAAACTCATCGCCTCAATTATTATATCAATATATTTCTACACCTTCCGGACTTTCTGAATGGTTTGCCGATAACGTGAATTCTCGCGGTGAATTTTTTACATTCATTTGGGATGGATCGGAAGAAAAAGCCCGTCTTTCCTCGAAAAAATCAGACGAGAAAGTTAAATTTCGATGGATTGACGAAGACAATAAAGACACCGATTTTTATTTTGAATTGCGCATTCTTGAAGACGAAATCACCAAGGACGTTTCTTTAATGGTTACGGATTACGCAGTAGAAGAAGATTTAGCAGAGGTAAAATTGCTTTGGGAAAGTCAAATTTCAGACCTAAAACATGTTATAGGTTCTGTTTAGATTTTCGTAATTTAGACTTATATTTGTCACGCCTAAGGCGTGACTTTTTTTTTATGATAAACTTCAACGGAACTATTACTTCATCGGACTCTAATTTATTGGTTAATAATCGTGCTTTTCTGTATGGCGATGGCGTTTTTGAAACCTTAAAAATAATTGACAACAAGATTCTTTTTCTCGAAGATCATTATTTTAGATTGATGGCTTCGATGCGTGTCGTTCGGATGGAAATTCCGATGAACTTTACTATGGAGTATTTTGAAGAACAAGTACTTTCTTTGGCTAATGCCAGTGGTTGCGAGGCTTCTGCAAGAGCCAGAATTACGGTTTATAGAAATGAAGGTGGTTATTATTTGCCAAAGCAGCGGTCGGTTTCGTTTTTGATAAATTGTACTGCTTTAGAAAACACGGTCTATTCAAATGATTTAAAGCCGTATGAAGTAGATTTGTATAAAGATTTTTATGTGACCAAGCAGTTGCTTTCTTCAATAAAAACAACCAATAAAATCATCAATATCACGGGAAGTATTTTTGCAGACGAAAACGGACTTGAAAATTGCCTGATGCTCAATGATGACAAAAATGTAATTGAAGCCTTGAATGGCAATTTATTTATGGTTTTTGAAGGTAAATTGATTACGCCACCGATTTCAGAAGGGTGTTTGAACGGAGTAATGCGAAAACAAATTTTGGGATTGGCATCAAAAATAGAAGGTATAGAAGTGGTTGAAGAACCAATTTCGCCTTTTAATCTTCAAAAAGCTGACGAATTATTTATTACCAATGTTATTTTTGGAGTTCAATCGATAACCAAATACCGCAAAAAAGAATTTGGAAATGCCGTTGCCAATGAATTAGTGAAGCGATTGAACGCTCAAATTAGATTGACTTAATTCAGCAATGGATTTTCGGGTGCATTTGCCCAATAAAGGTATTCTCCACCAAGTTCTTGTAGTTTTTCTTTCCAAAAATCGGTAGCTTCTTTGCTAATAATCTTATTTTTATATTTGTTTTCTACCGCAATCCAAGAGTTCGACTCTATTTCTTCTTCTAATTGATTCGGATCCCAACCAGTATATCCAAGGAAAAATCGGATGTTGTCTTTTTTGACAGCGCCACTATTAATGAGAATTTTTGTCATTTCAAAATTCCCGCCCCAGTAAATTCCGTTAGAAATCTCGATGCTATTGGTAATAATATCGGGTATATTATGAATGAAATAAAGGTTTTCTTGTTCAACAGGACCGCCATTATAAATAGTAAAATCGGCATCGATGTCGGGAACTAAATCGTGAAGCGTATATTTTAATGGCTTGTTAAGTATAAAACCAACGGTACCGTCTTCATTATAATCCGCCAATAAAAGTATGGATCTGTTGAATGATAAATCACAAATCACGGAAGGTTCCGCTATTAGCAATTTTCCTTTTTTAATTTTTTCTGAAATCATCGTATTCTATTTTAGTTTGAATAAATTTAAAATCAAATGTCAGTTTTTCCAAAATTAATCGATTATCGTAAAAAAAAAGCCACGCAATAGCGTGGCTTTAATTTATATTGTAAATTATTAGTTTACAGCTGTTTCTAAATCTGCTCCAGCTTTAAATTTAACAACTTTTTTAGCAGCAATTTTGATAGTTGCTCCAGTTTGTGGATTTCTTCCGTCTCTTGCAGCTCTTGCAGTAACAGACCAAGATCCGAAACCTACTAAAGATACTCTTCCACCTTTTTTCAAAGTTCCGCTTACATTTCCTAAAAATGATTCTAAAGCTGATTTTGCAGCTGCTTTAGTAATTCCTGCGTCAGCAGCGATTGCGTCAATTAATTCTGATTTGTTCATAATAATAGTTATTAAATGTTGGTTAAAATTTCATTACAGTAACAAAATTAGTAGGAATTCGTTACCACGCAAGACTTTTTGAAAATATTTACTCGTTTTGTTGATAACTTTCTGTATTTGTTCATAAACCTACTGTTTTTCAGCGTTTTTATAATTAAATCAGTGTTTTAGCACCCTAACAAACTACGGCTTTTTCAGAAAATGACATTCCATTTAAAAGTTCTGATGCGGTCATTTTTTTCTTTCCAGGGAATTGCAAACTCAAAATTTGAATAAACCCATTGGCTACGGCTATTTTCAATTCTTTCTTAGTTGCAATTATCTTTCCAATAGGTTCTGAGTGTTCCTCAACAATTATTTTCGATTCATATATTTTCACATTCCATTCTTGGTCGTTATCCTTAAAATAGCACCAAGCAACAGGATAAGGCGATAATCCACGGATGAGGTTGTGAATTTCTCTAGCCGATTGCAGCCAATCAATCTTACAATTGTCCTTGTCTAATTTATATGCTGTTTTTATTTCGTCATTATTTTCCTGAATTTTTGGATTCACATTTCCAACTTCAATTAATTGTAATGTTTTTAAAACAGTTTCACTTCCCAAAACCATTAATCGGTCGTGTAATTGTCCTGCATTTTCTTCTTCGTCAATAGCAATATCCGAACTTAAAATCATCGCGCCCGTATCAATTTTGTCGTCTATATAAAAGGTAGTCACGCCAGTTTTAGTTTCGCCATTGATAATCGCCCAATTAATTGGTGCTGCGCCACGATAATTTGGAAGCAATGAGGCGTGCAAATTAAACGTGCCGTATTTTGGCATTTCCCAAACTACTTTTGGTAACATTCTAAAAGCGACAATAATTTGTAAATTGGCATTCAAAGCCTTTAATTCCGATAAAAAACTGTCGTCTTTTAAATTTGTAGGTTGCAAAAGCGTCAAATTATTTTCTAAAGCATATTCCTTAACTGCTGAATATTTAATTTTTTGACCACGACCCGCAGGTTTGTCAGCTGCTGTAATAACGCCAACAATTTCGTAGTTGTTCTTTATAATAGTTTCCAAAATGCCTACAGCAAATTCGGGTGTTCCCATAAAAACGATGCGTAATTTTTCCATTATGATTTCAAAGTGTATTTATTGTTGGGTTTTATGAGAATGCGATCACTTTCTAATAAGTTTTGCAGTGCAAAGATAATTGCATCTGTCGATTTTTTAGTATGAATTTGAATTTCTCTTGAATTTAATGGTGCAACTTTCAATAACGAAAGTATGAGTTCTCTAAGGTCTTCCGTTTCTATTTCTGGGTCTTTCCGCCCAATACAATAGGAGCAAATGCCACAATTTACATCCGATTTTTCACCAAAATAATTCAATATCAATTTGCTTTTGCAATTTTCAGTATCTTTTATAAATTCCAAAACCGATTTCAATTGCTCTTTTTTCAGATTATTTTGTATTTCTAAATTTTTTGAAACGCCATTAATCGTTCGTTCGTCTTCTCTAATCACATTGAAAATCAATTGAGTATCATTGCTTTTTGCGTGGTATTCTATAATTCCTTTTTCCATTAATTGATGCAATAACGCATTTACGGCAGTTTCATTGGTTTCCGCTTTTTTTGCAATCATCGCCATATTCAAAGCTGCGGGAACTTCGTGAATTCCAGGATAGGAGCGGAGCAAAGCCAATAAAATCGGTTCGTCTTTTCTATTCAAGCTCATATAGCGAAGCACTTCTTTGGAAGGAATTATAAATTGAACCGTCACTTTTTCTGAAAATTCTTGCGACAAAGTAATGATTCCTTGACGGTCTAAAAACTGCATTGCATTATAGGTTTTCAAAATCGGAAATTCATATTTTCCGCAAAACTGATTCAAATTAAATGAAAATTGCTCTTCAATTCCTTCGCCATAAGCAATTTGGAAATAATTACACAATTTCACATACATTGTATTTAGAAATTTTTTATCGGGCAAAACAGCAATAAACTGACTTTCAGCATTCGATTTATCGGAAGGACTTGTCAGCAAAACAGCGTATGCTTTTTCTTCATTTCTTCCCGCACGACCTGCTTCCTGATAATAATTTTCTATATTTTCTGGCAACTGAATGTGGATTACGGTTTTCACATTTGCCTTGTCAATTCCCATTCCAAAAGCATTGGTAGCCACAATCACTTGCGCTTTTTCCGACATCCAAAGCTGCATATTTTTATCTTTTTCCTTCGCCGACAATCCCCCGTGATAATACGTAGATTGGAATCCCAACGCCTGCAATTGCGACGAAACATCCAAACACGATTTTCTGTTTCGCACATATATAATAGAAGGTTCTGGATTTTTCTTCAAAATTTGTTCCATCCGAAACAATTTATCTTCGGCTTCCAAAACAAAATAAGCGATATTTTCTCTGTTAAATGATTTCTGAAATACTGCCGTTTTTTCCAGTCCCAATTGCAAAATCACATCTTCCTGAACTCTTTTCGTCGCCGAAGCGGTCAATGCTATAAAAGGAACTTTTGGAAAATGAGTTTTTAAATTGGAAATTTTCAAATACGAAGGTCGAAAATCGTGCCCCCATTGCGACACACAATGTGCTTCATCAATTGCAATAATAGAAATCGGTAATTGCTTAATTCGTTCCAAAACCCACTCGGTTTGCAAACGCTCTGGCGACAAGTATAAAAATTTATAATTCCCAAATTGACAGTTGTCCAAAAGCGTTACCAATTCGTCCGATTTTATGCCGCCAGTTAACGCAATCGCTTTAATGTCAAGTTTTTGTAAGTTCTGAACTTGGTCTTTCATCAACGCAACCAATGGCGAAATTACCAAACAAATCCCGTCATTCATCAAAGCTGGAACCTGAAAACAAATCGATTTTCCACCGCCAGTTGGCAACAAAGCAAACGTATCTTGACCGCTCAAAACAGAGTCAATAATCTCTTTTTGAAGCGATCTAAACTGATCGTGTTTCCAATATTTTTGAAGAATTTCTAACGCTTTTGGCATTTATTTTCGCTTAAAGTTTCAGGTATTTCAACAAAACCCGAACTAAATTTGCTCTAAGATAAAAAGAATTCTGTTATCCAAGGTATCTTTTGGCACTTCAATTAATTCGTAGCCATAATTTTGATACGTTTCCGTAAGGTGATTGTAAATCAATTTTGCCTGTTCATAATTCTCGTAACGGGCGTCATCACTCACATAAATCTCTTCCCAAGGCGGAAGAATGAATATTTTTGTATAGGTATTTTCACGACAAGCAACATCAAAAAAAGAAGGATAACTGTCGCCAATATAATGCATATATGCCAAAACATCAGGAATTCCTCGGTCTAAAAAAACAATTTCGTGAGGCTCATTTTGCGCATTCAAAAACTGTTTTTTGCGTCCTTCCAAAAGCAATTCACTAAAAAGCAACGGATTTTCAAGAAACAATTGCTCAATTCCCTGCTTCTTCGCTTCCATCGTCACTTCCCGTGAAATCTCGGGATAACAGCAATATCCGCGGTCTAAAAGCCCATCGATAATCGTTGTTTTTCCCGTTCCAGGCCCGCCAATAATAACTATGATTTCCTTTTGCACTTTTTGGATATAAGGCGCAAATTTACTTAAACTAATCGGGATTTAAAAAGATTATTTCTCTTTTGGAGCGAATTGTTCCCGCATTTTCAGAAATTGCAATTCCTGCTGTCCATTTCAATCCACGAGATTGCTTCGTGCCTCGCAATGACGTGGGATTTCCATTTCCATCAGGGCTAAAAATTTATTCATTTGAACTTTTGTAAATTTCAAAAACACAATCAAACTTTATAATTCACAAATTTTACCTTACATTTGCTATAATATATATTAGAATGGACAAGGACACCAAGGAATTTTATGAAAGATTGAAGACAGAATTGAACAATAGCAATACTTGGCCAGCCGAATATTTGTTCAAATTCATCGTACCAACAGACCAAGAAAAAATAGAAAAAGTAGAGAATGCATTCAACAGTATGGGTGCCGTAATTGAAACCAAAAATTCAAAAACAGGCAAATATACCAGCATCTCAATTGATGTTCAAATGCCAAATGCACAAAAAATAATTGACAAATACCTTGAGCTTTCAACAGTAAAAGGTATAATTTCCCTATAAATTATGGTTACAAAATATCAAAAAGAAGTAGCAAACGATGTAGTCTTTAATTTAGAATACAATTCAGAAAGAGAACATCTTATCATTCCAGAATATGGTCGCCATTTGCAAAAATTGATTGAGCAAGCAACCGCCATTGAAGACCCAATCGAGCGCAATAAAGCCGCAAAATATATCATCCAAGTAATGGGAAGTTTAAACCCACATCTTCGCGATGTATTGGATTTTCAACACAAACTTTGGGATCAACTTTTCATTATGTCCGACTTCAAATTGGATGTAAATTCACCCTATCCAATTCCAACACGTGAGGTTTTACAACTAAAACCTGATGTTTTAAAGTACCCACAAAACTTTCCAAAGTATCGTTATTATGGTAATAATATCAAATATATGATTGATGTTGCCAACAAATGGGAAGATGGCGAAATGAAATTGGCGTTAATAAAAGTTATTGCCAATCACATGAAAAAATCATATTTAAGTTGGAACAAAGACACCGTAAAAGACGATGTAATTTTCGAACATTTATACGAACTTTCAGGTGGAAAAATCAATATGATTGAAAGTACAGAATCGCTTTTGAATACTTCAGATTTAATGAGAACCAATAAGCGTATTTCTAATAAAATTAATCCTTCGGGACCGCTTATTAAACCAAAAATTACCAAAACAGGAAAGCCAAATAATCCTATTCACAAAAATCAAACAAGAAAACCTTTGTAAAAATTTATAATTTATAATTAAAAATTCATAATTAAAAAATATGGGAACATTTAAAATTGAAGGTGGCATTCAACTAAAAGGGGAAATCACTCCACAAGGAGCAAAAAACGAAGCATTACAAATTTTGTGTGCGGTACTTTTAACTCCAGAAAAAGTCACTATCAACAATATTCCAGACATTATTGATGTCAATAAATTAATTACTTTATTAGGTAATTTAGGAGTTAAAATTCAAAGAAATTCTACAAGTTCTATAACTTTTCAGGCCGACCAAGTAAATATTGGTTACTTAGAAACCGAAGCTTTCAAAAAAGAAGGTGGTTCTTTAAGAGGTTCTATAATGATTGTTGGACCACTTTTGGCACGTTTCGGAAGAGGATATATTCCAAAACCAGGTGGTGACAAAATTGGACGCAGAAGATTAGACACGCATTTTGAAGGTTTTATAAATCTTGGAGCAAAATTCCGTTACAACAGAGAAGACCATTTTTATGGTGTAGAAGCTGTTGACGGATTGGTTGGTGCCGATATGTTATTGGATGAAGCCTCAGTTACAGGAACTGCAAACATTGTTATGGCAGCTGTTTTAGCCAAAGGGAAAACGTCAGTTTACAATGCTGCTTGCGAACCGTATTTGCAACAATTATGTAAAATGTTGAATTCAATGGGCGCTAAAATAACTGGAGTAGGATCCAATTTATTGACTATTGAAGGAGTTCAAAATTTGGGTGGATGCGAACACAGAATCCTTCCAGATATGATTGAAATCGGTTCTTGGATTGGGCTTGCCGCAATGACTAGAAGTGAAATTACAATCAAAAATGTAAGTTGGGAAAACTTAGGAGTTATTCCAAATACGTTCAGAAAATTAGGAATTACCCTCGAAAAAAGAGGCGACGATATTTATATTCCAGCTCATACTAATGGTTATGAAATAAAAACCGACATTGATGGTTCAATTCTTACTATTGCTGATGCGCCTTGGCCAGGTTTTACACCCGATTTATTGAGCATTGTTTTGGTAGTTGCCACACAAGCAAAAGGTGATGTATTAATTCACCAAAAAATGTTTGAAAGCCGTTTGTTTTTTGTTGATAAATTGATTGATATGGGTGCCAAAATTATGTTGTGTGATCCACACAGAGCGGTAGTTATGGGACATAATTTCGAATCGCAATTGAAAGCTACCACAATGTCATCACCAGATATTCGTGCTGGAATTTCATTATTGATTGCTGCACTTTCTGCAAAAGGAACGAGCACGATTCAAAATATCGAACAAATTGACAGAGGTTACGAAAGAATTGACGAAAGATTGAGAGCAATTGGCGCAAATATTATTCGGGAATAACCCAAAATTTAGATAATACCTACAATTCATAATGAACACAAGCGAACAAACAGCTGTAAAAGCAACGTACTTTAGTATTGTTGGAAATACTTGCTTGGCTGTTATCAAAGGAATTGCAGGTGTTTTTGGAAATTCTTACGCTCTAATAGCCGATGCAATTGAATCAACTACAGATATTTTTTCTTCCTTTTTAGTTTTATTCGGAATCAAATATTCAAACCGTCCCGCTGATGCGAACCATCCCTATGGACACGGACGTGCGGAACCTTTGGTTACGTTTTTAGTAGTTGGTTTTTTAATTACTTCGGCTACCGTTATCGCTTATGAAAGCATTAGTAATATTGGAACGCCACACGAATTACCAAAACCGTGGACATTAATCGTTTTGGGTGCAATTATTATTTGGAAAGAATTTTCATTTCGATTAGTTATGAAACGAGGAATTCAAACAAATAGCTCGTCATTAAAAGCTGATGCATGGCACCACAGAAGCGATGCAATTACTTCGGTGGCTGCATTTATTGGGATTTCAATTGCAATAATTCTTGGAAAAGGATACGAATCTGCCGATGATTGGGCAGCACTTTTTGCATCTGGATTCATTCTTTATAACAGTTACATCATTTTCAGACCTGCTTTGGGCGAAATTATGGACGAACATTTATATGATGATTTGGTTGCTGAAATAAGAACTGTTTCTTTAAATGTTGACGGGATTATAGAAACCGAAAAATGTTTTATTCGTAAATCTGGAATGAAATACCACGTAGATTTACACGCAGTTGTTGATGCTACAATTTCGGTTAAAGAAGGGCACGATTTAGCCCATTTATTAAAAGATACTTTGCGAGAAAAGATTTTTGAATTAGGTCACGTTTTAATTCACATTGAACCAAGTGAGCCAGATAATAAATAAAAAACGGGTGAGAATTACTTCTTACCCGTTTTTTTGTTGGAATACTATTTTAGTCTAAAGCATTAAGTATTTTTAGTCCAAAAACTACCCCATCTCCCTGATAACCATTTTGATACGAGCGAAAATAATCAAATCGGAACAGTCTGAATTTCCCAAAACCTAAATTATCAAGTCCAATGCTCACTTCTGAATAGGGTTTTCTATCTGGAATGGCAAGATTGTGAAATCCTAAAATCAATGTCGATTTTAATTTGTTTAATAATGGGATTTTATTCATAATAAATCCTTTGTCGTTGTGTTCTAAATGCGCTTCAAAATAGCTATCATTGGTACTATTGGAATAATAAGGAAGCAAATTAAACACATTCAAATAACGGTCTGTTCCACCAATATGCGTTTGATTTCCATTAAAATGTTTGAAATCCATAAAGGAAATGTTTTCAGCATTAAAGAATTTCCCAGCTTTTAAATTCATCGCCAGATCTCCTTTGTTACCAACATTTATATCGTAGAACATACGAGCATTTACGTGGTCAAATTCGTATTTTTTATCACTTCCCGCAACTGCTTTTTCATAAGCAAAGTATAGCGTAGGATATTTTTGATTTCTAATATTGAACCGTCCATCGGGGCGAGAAAAATATTTATTTCCAAAATTTATTTTAGCATTCAAACCTATTTTTACTAAATGATGTGCTTCAAATCCTGAGTTCACAAAATCATTTGGGTCTATTGGATTATTTGAAGAGTAGGAATCGTTGCTTTTAACAATTGCAAAATCAGTTGTGTTCAATAAAGGTTTTCGTTGTTCATATACTATTTTTCCGCTTAAATTTAATCCATTTGCTACATCTTTACCATAATTCAGCTGTGCAAATTCTAAATTATATAATTTCATAAAATTATTTTTAAAGAACAGCGAACTCATAGAATTTATGATTGGACTAATAGGTTCATTATTATTAAACTGATTGACTTTTGTTCCTCCAGATATATTCAAATAGGCATAATCCTGATTGTTGAAACGGTGGTTGTATTTTCCTGAAATGCGTAATCGAGTATCAGAAAAACCGTAATTAACATCGGTACTTATTTCGGTATTCCTACCTTTTTCTTTATCTCTTTTTCTGAAATTAAATCCTGAAGAAATACTGTAACCTTGAACGGTGTTGAAACTTAGCGAACTCAAATCAAGCAATCCAACATAATTGAAGTTTGTTTTTTTGGAACTGTTTTTATAATAATAACCAGATACGATATCTACAATTTTAAACTTATTATCTTTCTTATCAATAGAATCCAAATAAGTTTTGGAATTTCTAACATTATAAATACTGTCTTTTTTGATATAATCTGTGTTTTCTTCAGCAGTTAACGGAATTGGTCTGTTTTTATTCCAATAGATAGAATCTTTTTTGTTGGCATTTTCTTCAAAACTCAAGATTTCATTACTAAAAGTTTTCTTTTCAAAGGAATCTTGAAATTCATAATTACTATAAACATAATTGAATTTTCCGTTGAATTTAATTCCAAAAAAGCCAGCATTGAAAGCCAAACTTTGAGAATTTTTAGCCCAAATTTTGTTTTTTGAATTGTAGTTGTAATTTTGTTTTAATGTCATTGTATCTACAAATTCATTCTTCATTCGGTATCCTTTAATATCTAAATCCAATGCGTAAATCGCCCAGCTATCATCAACAATATAGATGTATCCTTCAAAAACAGGCTCTTTATCTCGTTTTGGAATGACTTTTATTTTACAAATTTGCTGGTTGTTTTCATCAAAAAAAGTACCTTCCAATTTGTACTTATAATAATTGAAGGCGTTGTTTGCAATTGGCGAAATCAGACTAATATCGAAATCTAAAGTATTGTTGTAAAAATCATAAGTCGCAGATTCGGCTGTGTTATAACTAAAACCATTGTTGTTTCCGCTAACTTTTGAAGCAATGATTTTCTCTTTTAATTTATTAGGTTTCTCAAATGTTATTTTAGAAACGGTTTCAGATAAGTAAATTATGCCGCTTCCTGTAGAATCTAAGGTCGAACCCATTTCCACGCCCACATCTACTTTTACACCCATAATTTTTTTAGGTAAATCTTTCACTTTGAAAATTCCACGGGAATAAAAATCGGCTTTAAATTTAGCAGTTTTATCGGAGTTTTCTTTTTTACTGGCAATGGCATTTCGGATTATTGCATTGGCAGGATTGTCTTTTGGGTTAATTATAACTTCGTTTAACGTGAAGTTTTCCTCATATAATTTTACATCTAATATATAAGGTAGCTTTTCAACCAAAATCGATATTTTTTGGGTTTTAAATCCTAAATATTGGAATACGATAGTTTGCTTTCCAGTTGTTTTAATATTCAATTCGTATTTTCCGCTATCATTTGAAGTTGTTCCGTTGTAGGTATTCGCAGAAAAAACAGTTACGAAGGGTAGGGGATTTCCTTTTTCATCGGAAACGGTTCCTTTAATTTGAGCAAAAGTAGAGAACGAGGCTAATAATAGAATCAAGAATATTTTTTTCATAGTAAGTATTGGTTTGTATAGTAACGACGAATGGGTGTTATAATTGTTACAGGTTTTAATTGCACAGAGATTCTACATCTATAAACTATAAAAAGGATTGCAAAGCCAAATCATAACTCTTCATTCCAAAACCTATAATTACACCTTTTACATTTGGAGAAATATAAGATTGATGGCGAAAAGTTTCGCGAGAAAAAGTATTTGAGATATGAACTTCTATAATAGGAGTAAAAATAGCTTTTACCGCATCGCCAATTCCAATAGAAGTATGAGTATATGCAGCAGCGTTTAGAACAATCCCATCATAAGTAAAACCAACTTCCTGAATTTTAGAAATCAACTCTCCTTCTATATTACTTTGAAAATATTCAAGTTCAATCTGTGGGAATTTAGCTTTTAATGTATCAAAATAAGCGTCAAATGTTTGATTTCCATAAATTTCTGGTTCTCTTTTCCCTAAAAGATTAAGATTTGGTCCATTGATGATAATTATTTTCATAGTATTTTTTCAGTAAAAATAAGAATTCTAATAGATAATAGGTTGATTTGGAAGATTTATTTAATTCATTTCTTTGAATTTTTACATAGTTAATTCATTGGCTTATTAACTTGTTTTCAATAGTTTATGAGTTACTACAACGTTTGAAATCATTAATTGTTAATAAATTTGTTAATAACTGATTTTAAGTAGGAAATAGTGTATTAACATAAATTTATAGTTTTACATAATTAATTTTAAACAAAAACAAAAATGAAAAAAATTATTTTAACTGCTGCTGCAGTTTTCGCAATTAGCTTTGCTAATGCACAGGACAAAAAAGACTCTGGTTTTGGATTTGCAAAAGGAGACGTTGTCGTTGGTGGTAACATTTCTTACTCAAGTAATGACAATGGAACTACTAAAACTACTTCATCTACTTTTTCTCCTCAGTTGGGTTATTTTATTTCTGACAACCTTGCATTAGGAGCTGGATTGACAATTGGTTCTATGGATAATGGAACAACAAAAGCAAGTAGCTTTGGATTAGATTTAGAAGGTAGATATTATTTCCTAAATTTAGGTGAGAGATTTAAAACTTACACAAACTTTGGTTTTGGATTTGGTTCTATGGACAGTGGTCTTGCTGGAGCAGATAAAGTTAAAACCTTTAATTTAGGTGGAGGTTTAGGAATGAACTATTTCGTAACTTCTAAATTAGCAATTAACTGGGGATTAAGTAATATTTTATCTTACGGATCACAAAAAGTAGGAAGTTCATCTACGACTAACGTTGATTTGAATGTTAATGTATTTCAAAATTTCTTTAACACTCCAACATTTGGTTTAGTTTACAAATTCTAAGTATTTTAAATATTTGAAATATAAAACCACGCCATCGGCGTGGTTTTTTTATTTAAAATAGTTTGATTAAAAACTTTTTTGTAAGTTTGTAATTATTTTAACATAATTTTTAATAAAAAAACAACATGAAAAAAAATATTTTAACATTAATAGCTGTGTTTGCCTTTGGTTTTTCTTACGCACAAGAAAAAGAAACAAAAAAAATGGGTTTCTCCGAGGGGAGTAAATTTGTTACAGGTACATTTAAATTTGAAGACAATCAAGCGGGTTCAAATCGACCTTTAAATTTTGCCATTACGTATAATAAATTCTTTATGGAATCAGTTACTTATGGAATTTCGCTAGGTGTAAATTCTAATCAATTGAAAGTAAAGGATTATAATTTAGGATTGAGTCTAAGAAAATATTATGCTCCTTCCAATCAGTTTTCTATTTTTTCTCAGATTGGTTCTACATTAAGCATTCCGGCAATCTCAGGTGGTGGTGATGATGAATTTAATCTATTCGTTGGACCGGGATTCAGTTATTTTGTTTCTGAAAACTTTGTTTTAGAAACATCATTGGCACTATTAAATTATAAAATCAATAATAATGTTCAATCAGTTACATTAAACACTGATTTTGCTAACGTTAAGTTTGGGGTTGCTTATAAATTCTAATTTATATTTTAACTTTTATAGTATAATAAAAACCACGCAATAGCGTGGTTTTTTGTTTTTAATCGATAATAAAGTACATTATATCGAGTTTTTGAGCAGATTATTTTATTACTAAATTTAAACTGTAATTTTATTCTTATAAATCATTAACAAAAAACAAAATGAAGAAAATTATCGTAACACTTGGAGCACTTTTAGTATTTGGATTTGTTAGCGCACAAGACAAACTAAAATCAAAAAACGAAGGGCAAACAGAAGTTGGAAAGTGGCTTATAGAAGTAAATACCGATTTTGGTACTCCAATGGGATCCAATACTGGTTTCAGTTATTCTGATACTGATGGAAATACCATTTTAAATTTAGGAGCAGAAGCAGGTTATTTTGTAATCAAAGATTTGGCTGTTAAAGTAGGTTTAGGTTATGGTTCAATGAAATCAGATATCATTGATACCACAATTTTTTCCTATAGAATAGGAGCGAAGTATTATATTTTAAGCCAAATTCCAGTTCAAGTTGATTATTCTGGGGCTACCATTAAAGATTTTGATGAAAACCCATCCTATTTAGGTCTTCAAGCGGGGTACGCTTGGTTCTTAAGTTCGAATGTGAGCATTGAACCTGGCTTAAAATACAATTTAACTTTAAATGATAAGTACACGGATAAGAATACTATCCAATTGAATATTGGATTTGCTTTGCACTTCTAATTTTTTTGTTTGTTTAAATTAATTAACCTCCTTATTTAGGAGGTTTTTTCTTGTTGTCATTTTATTAAATGTTAATAACATTGTTAACAACTACAAAAAATGTAATGATATACAGAAATTCCTTAGTCATACATTTACATAATTAATTTTAACAAAAACAAAAATGAAAAAAATTATTTTAACTGCTGCTGCAGTTTTCGCATTTAGCTTTGCTAATGCACAAGACATGAAATTTGGTGTAAAAGGTGGTTTAAATTCAAGTACTTTATCTGGAGCAGATGGAGCTAAATCTATAATAGGTGTAAACCTAGGAGGTTTTGTAGAATTTAAAGTAAGCGACAAATTCTCAGTACAACCTGAGTTGTTGTATTCTATGCAAGGGTATAAAGATGATATGGCAACATTAAACATGAGCTACATTAACATACCTGTAATGGCAAAATATGCTGTGGCAGATAAATTTAATTTGCAAGCTGGTCCGCAAATTGGTTTCTTAATGTCTGCTAAGTATGATAGCGTTGATGTTAAAGACCAAATGAAATCATTAGATTTTGGTGTGAATTTAGGTGCAGGATATGATTTTACTGAAAATTTAGGATTAGATTTACGTTATAATTTAGGTTTAGCTCAAACTCAAAAAGAATTAATGACTGGACAAACAGCTGCTAAAAATGCAGTTATTCAACTTTCTGTTGGTTACAAATTCTAATAAAATTCCAATTTAAGATTCTTAAAACCTCCTTAATTTAGGAGGTTTTTTTATTTTATAAATGTATATATTTGTAATTCATTTAAATAAAAACGCAATGAAAAATTATATTTTAGGTTTATTAATTCTAATTTCAGTAAATGGTACAGCACAAAAAATTAATTTTGGTGTCAAAGCTGGTTTAAACATGTCAATGCTAACGGGTAGCAAAGATCTAATAATGTCCTCCAATAATGGTTTTTTTGCTGGTACACTTCTAGAATTTAAATTGTTAGGTAAAATTGCTATTCAGCCAGAATTGCTTTTTTCTGCTCAAGGTGCCAAATTTGAAAGTAAAGATTTGACTTATGCAACAACTACAAAAATGAACTACTTAATCCTACCAGTTATGGTTAAATATTACCCGGTAGCAGGTTTGTTTGTGGAGGCTGGACCTCAAGTTGGCTTTTTAATTTCTTCTAGGCAGGATATAGATAATAGAATTACCAATGTAAGTACCTCAGAAAATATAAAAGAGGTAACTAAAGATTTTGATATGTCAATAAATGCGGGAGTTGGTTATGATATTTTAGATAAAGTAGTTGCTCAAGTTCGCTACTGCATAGGATTGACAAACACAAGTACTTTAGAGAATACAGATGTTAAAAACGGCGTTTTTCAACTTTCAGTTGGTTATAAATTCTAATCTTACACAAATATTATTATACTAAAAACCTCCTTATTTAGGAGGTTTTTTTATGCAAATAGTTTTCCTTTGTATTTATGAATTGGAAGTCTTACATAAAAAGTTATCAATCGTATTTGCGAATTGAAAGAGGATTGTCTAAAAATACAATAGACAATTATACTTTTGATATTGAGCGTTTGTGTCTTTTTTTGGATGAAAATTCCATTTCAGTTTCCCCAATTAACATTAATGAAGAAACAATTCAACTTTTTATTTATAGTGTTGCAAAAGAGGTAAATGCCCGTTCTCAAGCCAGAATCATTTCAGGGTTAAAAAGTTTTTTCACGTATATGTTGTTTGAAGATTATAGAACTGACAATCCTTTAGAATTAATAGAAACCCCAAGAATAGGTAGGAAACTTCCAGATACTTTGTCTATTATTGATATAGATAGATTGATTGCGGCAATCGATTTGAGTTCTAATGAAGGCGAACGCAATCGTGCCATTTTAGAAACACTTTATGGATGCGGACTTCGTGTTTCGGAATTGGTTTCTTTGAAAATTTCGGATTTGTTTTTTGAAGAGGGGTTTATAAAAATTACTGGAAAAGGTAATAAACAACGCTTTGTTCCTATTGGTTCGTTTACTCAAAACTACATTGAGATTTATAAAAATGCTGTTCGTACGCATGTCAATATTCAAAAAGGACACGAAGATACGTTGTTTCTGAATAGGAGAGGACGCCAATTGACTCGTGCTATGATTTTTACGATTATTAAAGATTTGGTAGTGAAAATTGATTTGAATAAAATTATAAGTCCACATACATTCCGACATTCCTTTGCCACCCATTTATTAGAAAATGGTGCCGATTTACGCTCCATCCAATTGATGTTGGGTCACGAATCCATTACTACTACTGAAATATATGTGCATCTTGATAGAAAGCATTTATCAGAAATTATGAACTCTTTTCACCCTAGGAAATGATTTATTGAAGGTTCATTTGGTTATTCGTTGATTTGGTTATTTGGAGGTTTGCGCAAACTACGAGGATAATAATTTTACCACAAAAGAAACAAAGAAAAACAAAAGACACAAAGGTTTTTAGAAAGGATTAGTTTATTTCAAATGCTAATTTTGAGTTTACACAATCTAATGACTACTCCCAGTTTAACCCCCATTTAAGAGGTTCGGAACCCCGTTTACCACGTTCGGAACCCCGTTTACTACGTTCGGAACTCCGTTTACCACGTTCGGAACTCCGTTTACCACGTTGTACAACCCCGTTTACCACGTTCGGAACTCCGTTTACCACGTTGTATAACCCCATTTAAGTGGTTCTAGACCCCGTTTACCACGTTGTATAACCCCGTTTAAGTGGTTCAGAACCCCATTAATGCACTTCGAGACCCCATTAATGGAGTTCGAGACCCCGTTTACTACGTTGTATAACCCCGTTTAAGTAGTTCAGAACCCCGTTAATGCACTTCGAGACCCCGTTAATGGAGTTCAGAACCCCGTTTACCCCGTTGTATAACCCCGTTAATGCACTTCGAGACCCCGTTAATGGAGTTCAGAACCCCGATTATCCACTTTACGATGTGGTAAATGGGGTTTGACTATGAAAATTTTGCTGAAGTCTAAGAAGTCTAATAATCTAACTGTCTATGTTGTCTCTTTTGCGTGAGGGGGTGAAGTGCAAAGCCCACAGACAAGTGTAGCGAAAGCGGAACTTGGCGAGGACTTGCAGCGGATCACCCGACCGAGTTTAGTACAGATATTCTCGTTACTCAAAACGTTCTAAACGAGGGCACGCCCCAAAAAAAATACTTAAAATAGATGGATTTAAAAATAATTCATAAAAAAAAAGACTTGCCAATTAGCAAGTCTTATATTTTTCTACTCCATCAATTTCTTCCTTTTGGGAAGGCTAGGATGGGATTTTATTTCGCTATGTTAACCGCTCTAGTTTCTCTAATTACGGTAACTTTCACTTGACCAGGATAGGTCATTTCAGTTTGAATTTTTTGGGAAATCTCAAATGATAAAGTGGCTGCATTGTCGTCAGAAACTTTTTCGCTTTCAACAATAACTCGTAATTCTCTACCAGCTTGGATTGCATACGCATTTTTAACACCCGTAAATCCGTAGGCAACTTCTTCTAAATCTTTCAGACGTTGAATGTAAGAATCCAAAACTTGTCTTCTTGCTCCGGGGCGTGCGCCAGAAATAGCATCACAAACTTGGATAATTGGCGATAACAAAGATTTCATTTCGATTTCGTCGTGATGCGCTCCAATTGCGTTGCAAACTTCTTCTTTTTCACCGTATTTTTCAGCCCATTGCATTCCTAAAAGTGCGTGTGGTAAATCGCTTTCTGCGTCTGGAACCTTTCCAATATCGTGTAATAATCCAGCTCTTTTGGCAAGTTTTACGTTCAATCCTAATTCGGCTGCCATAATTCCACAAAGTTTGGAAACTTCGCGTGAGTGTTGCAATAAATTTTGTCCGTAAGACGAACGGTATTTCATTCTACCCACAACTTTGATCAACTCTGGGTGTAATCCGTGAATGCCTAAATCGATTACAGTTCGTTTTCCAACTTCTATAATTTCATCGTCAATTTGTTTGGCAGTTTTAGCAACAACTTCTTCAATCCTCGCTGGGTGAATTCTTCCGTCGGTTACTAATTTATGAAGTGCTAAACGTGCAATTTCTCTTCTTACAGGGTCAAAACAAGATAATATAATTGCTTCTGGCGTATCATCAACGATGATTTCAACTCCAGTTGCGGCTTCTAAAGCTCTAATATTTCTTCCTTCACGACCAATAATTCTACCTTTTACATCGTCAGATTCAATATTGAAAACGGAAACGCAATTTTCTACAGCTTCCTCTGTTCCAACACGTTGAATAGTATTGATAATGATTTTCTTAGCTTCTTGTTGCGCTGTTAGTTTGGCTTCTTCAATAGTATCTTGAATGTGCGACATTGCTTTGGTCTTGGCTTCTGCTTTCAAACCTTCAATCAATTGTTCTTTAGCATCTTCAGCCGATAAACCTGAAATCACTTCCAATTGGTTCAATTGACTCTTGTGCATTTTCTCAACTTCTTGTTGTTTTTTGTCAAGAATTTCAACTTTTGAAGTATATTCTACTGTTTTTGCTTCAAAATCGTCGTTTACTTTTTTGGCTTTTGCCAATTCGTTAGAGATTTGAGATTCTTTGTCACGCACTCTTTTTTCTACTTCTGCTACTTTTCTATCACGAGCAAGAATTACTTCTTCATGTTCTGATTTTAGCTCAATAAATTTCTCTTTTGCTTGAAGAATTTTGTCTTTTTTTATGTTTTCACCTTCAAGGTTTGCATCTTTTAAAATGGAAGCCGCTTCTTTTTTAGCATTTTGAACTAAATTGGAAACGTTGCTTTTTTCCATCATTTTCGCAACGATAAAACCACCTGCAATTCCCGCTATTCCTGAAATAATTATAATTAATGTACTGTCCATGTTTGTTAAAAATTTATATATAAAAAAAGCCTACATTAGGTTGCTTGAATAAACTCGGAAATACAAGTTTTGAGCTAACTCGTTGTTCAAGCTTCCAAACTGAATTGGCTTGCTATAGTAACGATGATTTGCTCATTCTAAATTGTTAGTGTTGAGTTTACCAAATGTGAACTAATGTAGGCAGTATCTTAGTTATTGTAAAGAACGTGTTTATTTGTCGAGATATTTTGCTAATAAATCATTGATTTTCTTCAGTCTTTCGTTTGTTTCAACATTATCGATTGACTTGTCAATTTGCTTTTGTTCTAATTGAGAGGCAAATTGTAAGGCACACATTGCCAAAACATCTTGCTTATCACGAACCGCATAATTTTCTTCAAATTGCTTAATCATAACATCAATTTTCTTAGAAGCACTTCTCAATCCTTCTTCCTGCGACATATCTACCGTTAACGGATATACTCTGTCTGCAATTGATAATTTAATTTTAAGCTTTTCATCCATAATTTTTACTAATCAGATAACTGTGCAATACAGTAATCAATTTCACGAATTAATGAATTTATTTTTAGCTTTGTATCTCTTTTATTTTCATCACTGCCAAGCAACGAATTCGCCATTTTTAGTGAATTATATTGTGTTTTTAACACTTCAATCGCATCAGATTGTTTTTTTATAATTGTTGCAGACTCGTTTAATTCGCCCTTTAAAATATGGTTGTTTTGCTCTAAAGTATCTATTTTACTAAAGAGTTTCCCTATTCTACCTTCAAGAGTATCAACTATTTCTGCAATTTCACTCATTATGAAACTAAATCATTACTTAATCTACAAAGTTAATATTCCTATTTAATTAAAGTGCTTTTTTCTAAAAAATTTTACATCAAACAGAATAAAAGTTTTTAATATTTTGAAATTTAGTTGGTTATAGCTTCATTTTATTTTAGATTTTTATCTTTTTTTGTTTAAATTAGCAGAAACCTTTCAAATGAAAATCATTTTATTTTTAGTATTTATATCAGCCTCTGTTTTTTCTCAAAATCAGTATCCAAAAGATTATTTTGGTACGCCTTTAGAAATACCTACGCAACTTTCAGGCAATTTTGGTGAATTAAGACCCAATCATTTTCACGCTGGGTTTGATTATAAAACACAAAAAAAGGAAGGTTTGAACGTTTTTGCATCCGCTGATGGTTACGTTTCAAGAATTAAAATTTCGACTTTTGGATATGGAAAAGCTATTTACATTACACATCCAAATGGATTTACAACGGTTTATGGACATTTAAAATCTTTGAATTCGGCAATTGAATCGTATTTAAAAGCAGATCAATATAAAGAAAAATTATATGAAGTTGATTTATATTTGAAACCCAATCAATTGCCAATAAAAAAAGGTGAAATTATTGCTTTGTCAGGAAATACGGGTGGTTCGGATGGGCCGCATTTACATTTTGAAATTAGAGATTCTCAAACCGAAAAAATTATAAACCCGCTTTTCTTTGGATTTGACACTGTAATAAAAGATACTCAACAACCCGTTATTACGAATATTTTGGTTTATC
This sequence comes from Bacteroidota bacterium, assembly GCA_947466955.1. Classification (GTDB taxonomy): domain Bacteria; phylum Bacteroidota; class Bacteroidia; order Flavobacteriales; family Flavobacteriaceae; genus Flavobacterium. The sequence goes on along the minus strand of CANIFM010000006.1, from coordinate 6,151 downwards.
CAATAGATGAAAATACGGTTATAAATAAATCTAAAAATCCATTTATGGCCAATTTAACCTTGCAAAAAGACGGAAGTTTTTATTGCGATAAAATTCTTGCAAACGGAAAAATTGGTTTTGGTATAAATACATTTGATTTATCGGATTTATCTTGGGATAGAAATGGGATTTATAAAGTAGAAACATTCTTGAATGGAAAAATTATTTTTGGGTTTCAATTTGATTCGTATGCGTTTGACGAAATGCGCTATGTGAATGCCTTAATTGATTATTCAAGATATAAAATAATGGGGCAAAGGGTTCAGAAATTATTTATGAAAACACCATTTCCATTGAGTATTATTAAGCCTTATGATAATAATGGAATTATAAATGTTACTCAAAACACCAATCAAATTTGTAGAATTGAGGTTTCTGATTTTAATAATAATAAAACGACAATTACTATTCCCATTGAAAATTCTTTGGAACCCGCTATTGATACTTTAAAAGTCAAAAAAACGAAATACTTCATTAAATCGAATAAAGAATATAATTTTGAAAAAGGAAATTGGACTTTATACATTCCAAAAGGCACTTTTTACGATGATTTTTATCTAAATTTTGATGTAAAAGCCAATACTTTAGTATTGGATAATGAAAATATTCCAGTTCATTCCAATTTTGTGATTTCTATACTTGATTCTATTTCATCTCAAAAAGACAAGGAAAAAATGTTCATTGGGTCTATTCAAGATAACAAAACCTATTATAATTATACCAAATTAAAAGAAAACACGTTTACTTCCTATACTAAAAATTGGGGAAAATTCATTTTGATGAAAGACACTGTTTCACCCACAATTAAAATTAGTAAAAACATTGAAGGTAAGTGGATTAGCGATAAAAAAACTATAGAATTTACCATAAATGATGAGTTGTCAGGGATAAAATCGTATGATGGTTATTTAAATGGAAATTGGATTTTATTTGAATACGATTATAAATCCAAAAAAATGTTTCACAATTTTGATGATGGAATTGTGGCGGAAGGAAAAAACGATTTAAAAGTTGTTGTTACTGATAATGTAGGAAATTCTACTATCTTTGAAACTCAATTTTTTAGAAGTCAAATTAAAAAATAAATACTCTTGAAAATCAAAAATCTACTAATTACCATATTGTTTTTATTAATCGGAAGCCTTGTTTTTGCTCAAAATGCAAGAGTCAAAGGAATCATTTTAGACGAAAACAATAATCCTGTTGAAAATGTAAATATTTCCTATCAATCTAAATCGACAGTAACTAATTCCAACGGTTTTTATTCACTGACAGTTCCTGCAAATAAGAAAATTACACTTGTTTTTACGCACGTTTCTTTAAAGAAAACTACAGCATCATTTGAATTAAAACCCAATGAAGACTTTGAATTCAATGTTACGATGAATGAAAAAGCGGAGCAAATGGGCGAGGTAATTATCACTGCAAATAATAGAAAACGAGTTCAGGGAATTACCACAATTGAACCTGAAGTTATCAGAAGAATTCCGGGAGCGAATGCAGGAATTGAGAATATTTTGAAAACTTTGCCAGGAGTTTATTCTAATAATGAATTGAGCACACAATACGCCGTTCGTGGTGGAAATTACGATGAAAATTTAGTTTATGTAAATGAAGTTGAGGTCTATCGTCCGTTCTTGGTTCGTTCGGGTCAGCAGGAAGGTTTGAGTTTCACCAATACAGATTTGGTTCAGAATGTTGATTTCTCGGCAGGTGGATTTCAGGCGAAATATGGAGATAAATTATCATCGGTTTTAGATATTACCTACCGTCGTCCTACAAAATTTGGAGTTGCCGCAGAAGCAAGTTTATTAGGTGGAAGTTTAGCTGTTGATGCAGTTTCCAAAAATCAAAAATGGTCAGCAATAACTGGCGTTCGCTACAGAAACAATAGTCTTTTGGTAAACAGTCAACAAACAGAAACCAATTTCAGACCTACTTTTGCCGATGTTCAAACGAATGTAATTTATAACGCTTCGACCAAATGGCAATGGAGTTTTTTGGGTAATATTTCTCAAAATAAATACAACTATCAACCCATTTCAAGACAAACTAATTTTGGAACGATTGACCAACCAATTGCCTTGCAAGTATATTATGAAGGGCAAGAAAAAGACAAATACGATACTTTTTTTGGTGCCTTCAAAACCACTTTTAAAGCAAATGAAAATTTAACTTTAAAATTTATTGGGTCTGCATATCATACTTTGGAACAAGAATATTTTGATATTTATGCGGGTTATTATTTGGGCGAAGTTGATAGTAATCTAGGTTCTGAAACTTTTGGAGGTGTTACTTTTAGTCGTGCAATTGGAACACAATTAAATCACGCTCGCAATGATTTAGACGCTTTAATTGTAAATGCAGAAGTAAAAGGATTTCACGACTTGAAAAAAAATCAGGTTGAATGGGGCTTCAAATACACACGTGAAGATATTCGGGATAGAGTTGTGGAGTGGGAAGTTATCGATTCTGCAGGGTTTTCTATTAATCCACCTAATTTGAATTTGCCTACAAATCAACAACCATATCATCCATATATTGGGCCATTAGTTCCATTTCAAAATGTGAGAGCATTGAATTTTGCTACAATCGACAGATTTTCTGGTTATGCCCAATTGAATAGAAAAACGAAGTTAGGGAATCACGATGTTTGGTTAAATATAGGAGCTAGAATGCACCAATGGAAAGTTTCTGGCGCAGCTGTTGAAGGTAAAAATCAAATTGAATTCAGTCCAAGAGGGCAATTTGCAATCAAACCCGATTGGGAAAAAGATATGGTTTTTCGATTTTCAACTGGTTTGTATGTTCAGCCACCATCTTATCGAGAACTTAGAGATTCAACAGGGACGGTACTTCCGAATGTAAAAGCGCAAAAATCGATACATTTTGTTTTGAGTAACGATTATAGTTTTAAAATGTGGAATCGCCCATTTAAGTTGGTTACAGAAGCTTATTATAAAATCCTTACCGATGTAAATCCTTATACTTTGGATAATGTCAGAATTAGATATGCCGCCGATAACAATGCAACCGCTTTTGCACAAGGACTTGATGTTCGTTTGAACGGAGAATTTGTTCCAGGAACCGAATCTTGGTTTAGTTTTGGGTATTTAAAAACAGAGGAAAATATCGATAATAAAGGTTTTATTCCAAGGCCAACAGATCAAAGATTGAAATTTGGAATTTTGTTTCAAGATTATATGCCGAACTTACCAAGTGTGAAATTATATCTGAATTTAGTATATAATACGGGACTTCCTGGCGGTTCGCCATCGTATGCAGATCCATATATTTATCAAAATAAAATGCGGGATTACCGTCGGGCGGATGTTGGATTCTTTAAAGTTTTGACTGATAATAATAAGAATTTGCCAAAAGGACATTGGTTAAAAAAATTCAAAGATTTGTCCTTAGGAATGGAAATTTTCAACTTATTTAATAATTTGAATGCAATTACCAATACTTGGGTTCGTGATGTTTATACGAAAAATCAATACGGTATTCCAAATTATATGACGACAAGGGTTTTTAATTTTAAAATAACAGCAAGATTCTAAATTAGAATATCACTTTCTAAATCAGATTTTTCAATGGTGAAATCAAATCCAAGTCGGTGAACCAATTCAATCACCAAATTTTTATACCAGTTTTCCGATTTGGGATGGATATAAATTTTTTCAATTAATTGATTTATATCAACATCGATTTTCAAGCCGTTATCAATTTTCAATTCAAATTCTGTAACATCAGAAATAATTCGGATTTCTCTTTCGTATTGGAAACTTTTCCGTTTGAATAGAAAGGGAAAAAAAGCATTGTCAAAAGGAATATATTCTTTTTTATAATCGATATAATTCACTTCGCCGATATGCTGGTTGTAGGTAGTATCGAGTTTCAGAGCCTCTTGAATTCGCCCCAAAGTAGATTGAATTGCCAATCCTTCACTTTTTTGTGTGAAAATTTGCCACATCGCAAAAGATTCATATTCGTTGATATGCCAACTGCTAATCACTACATTTTCACGGTGGGATTTGTAATAATCTAAAAATTCAGGATTATTAATGGATAACTTCCGAATTTCTTCAAATGTAGGTTCGCTAAAAGTACCTTCATATTGATCTTCAAATTTATCCGAACGCGAAAGAAATAATTTTTTATATAACAATAAATCGACAAATTTTGACAAGTCTAAATACTTCCAAACAATTGTATTTGGATCTTCAGGAATCTTGATATTTTTGTCGTTAACGAACATCTATTTAAGATTTAAACTATATAAATATTACTCAAAACTCTGCATCGTAACCAATTTGTTATACGTCCCGTTCCTTGCAATTAATTCATCGTGTGTGCCTTGTTCTACAATTTCACCTTTATGCAAAACCACAATTTTATTTGCTTTTTGAATGGTTGAAAGGCGGTGCGCAATTACAATTGAAGTTCTATTTTGCATCATATTTTCTAAAGCGATTTGTACAAATTTCTCACTTTCTGTATCCAAAGCTGATGTTGCTTCGTCCAAAATCATTATCGGTGGATTTTTCAAAACAGCACGAGCAATTGACAATCGTTGTTTTTGACCGCCCGAAAGTTTGTTTCCGCTGTCACCAATATTGGTGTAAATGCCTTTTGGTAAGTCTTTTACAAATTCATACGCATTGGCAATTTTTAATGCTTCAATAATTTCTTCATCTGTAGCATCTAATTTACCCAACGAAATATTTGCTTTTATAGTATCATTAAATAAGATACTGTCTTGCGTTACCAATCCCATTAAACCACGCAAGGATTGCAAATCCATATCTTTTATAGCAACAGAATCAATTTCGATAGTGCCTTCATTTACATCATAAAAACGAGTCAGTAAATTGGCAATCGTACTTTTTCCACTTCCCGATTGTCCAACAAGTGCAACAGTTTCCCCTTTTTTTACTTCCAATGAAAAGTTCTTAAGTACAATTTCGTCTTCATATTTAAAGTTGATATTTTTAATGCTTATTTCAGATTCAAATGTGTCTTTTTCAATTGCATCAATTTTGCTTACAATTGGATTTTCTTGTTCTAAAATCTCTAAAATTCGTTCCGCTGCAGCATTTCCTCTTTTGATGTTGTAAGAAGCTTTAGATATTGATTTTGCTGGGGTTAAGATGTTGTAAGCCAATCCCATATACGTAATAAAAGCTGCGCCATTTAATGTGTGTTCTATCAAAACCATATGACCACCAAACCAAAGTAAAACGGCAATTACCATAATTCCCATAAACTCGCTCAAAGGCGAAGCAAGGTTTTGTCGGTTTCCAATTACATTTGATAAACTGAAAAATTTGGTTGTTGAATTTTGAAATATTTGATTGAAATACTTTTCAGAATTATATCCTTTTACCACTTTTAATCCGCCCAAAGTTTCTTCAATTATAGAAAGGAAAACGCCTTGTTCTTCTTGTGCTTTTGTAGATTGTTTTTTTAATTTTTTCCCGATTAATGAAATTATAGTCCCAGAAACGGGGATGAATATAAACACAAATATTGTTAATTTCACACTGATTGTAAACATTGCAATTATCGTAAAAATAATTGTCAAGGGTTCTTTTACAGCCAATTCTAATATCGATAAAAAGGAATTTTGCACTTCATTTACATCACCTGAAATCCTTGAAATGGTATCCCCTTTTCGTTTTTCTGAGAAAAATGCCAAAGGTAAATCTATCGTTTTTTTGTACATCGCATTCCGAATGTCTTTTAATATTCCATTTCTCAAAAAAGTAATGAAGAACATTGCCAAATAATCAGAAAGATTTTTCAATAAAAATATGGATATAATTCCAATAACCAATAGCGCTAATGTGAATCCAATTCCTTTTGTGTCCGTAATATTTGTTAGATAATAGCTCGAAAAATCAGAAATGTAATTCTTCAATTCCCAAATTCCCTTATAAGCAGGAACAACATAATTTTTCTTGGATTGTCCAAACAAAACATCCATCATTGGCATCAATGAAATAAAGGAAAGCGTTCCAAAAAGCGCATACAAAACATTGAAAAATATGTTTAAATAGGCGTACTTTTTATAAGGCAGTACAAAGGGAAATATTTTCTTAAAATTACTCAT
>CANIFM010000005.1 GCA_947466955.1 Bacteroidota bacterium | reverse complement strand
TTTGATATTAAAAATATCGTACCTTTATATGAAGACTTGTATAAAGAAGCTTTAAGTAAAAATATATGAAAAGAATCTGCCTATTATTTGTAAGTATAATTTTATTTTCTTGTAGTACAACAAAATCAAAAGTTGTTGATAAACCTTTGTTTGAAGTATTGACACAACAGCCTGACGGCGGCGGAAATATTCATTTTTTTGAAATTGTATCTACTTCTCAGGAATTCAGAATGCTTCAGGGGGATGACAAACTAAAAGGAAAAATAAAACCTAATGACATTAATGAGTCCAATTTCTTAATATTGAATATGGGTGAAAAATCAATAAATGGTTGTTCTATAAATGTAGTTGATGTTCAAGAAACTGATAATAAAATTATTGTTACGATCAAAGAAACCGAACCAAAAGGGCAGGGAATTGCCTTGGCCGATTATGTTTATCCGTATTGTATTGTGAAGATAAATTCCAAAAAAGAGATTGTTTTCAAATAAATCGTTCCTTTATTCACATAAAAAAACCTTTAATAAATTTTAGTAATCACTGAATTTATTAAAGGTTTAATTTCTTATTTAAAAATATTCTAAATATTCTACACAAATCTTTAGATAAAAGTCATAATAAATCATTCTCAAAAGGCTAACCATTTAACGTATGATTTACTTAACTAATTATAAAAAATGCTCCAACTACAATAACAATTAGAGCATTTTCTTGTATAATTAAAATCTAATTAACCAAAACCCATTCGCCTGAAGCCAATAAACTTTCTGCTTTTTTAAATTTCATTTCTTCAATTGTACCAGACGAAACCTGCTGAATTTTCACCGTATCATTTCTGTTAATTTTCGGCATTTCACGAACTATAGTTTCGGTAACTTGTCGTTGTTGGGTTTCCCCAGCTTCCCGATTAGCACTTTCACTGCTTACAATTTCTTCCTTACTTATTTTATAATTTTCTTTCTGACGCACTTCTCTTGCTTCTTGAATTTTAGGAGCATTCTGTTGTGGTAAATCGCCTTTAAATAAGAATGAAATAACTTCTTTATTTACACCATTTAACATATTACTAAACAAATTAAACGCTTCAAATTTATAAATTAATAAAGGATCTTTTTGTTCGTGAACCGCTAATTGAACCGATTGTTTCAATTCGTCCATTTTACGCAAGTGCTTTTTCCAAGCTTCATCAACAATCGCTAAAGTGATGTTTTTTTCAAAATCAGCAACCAATTGTTTTCCTTGTGTTTCGTAGGCTTTTTTCAAATCAGTTACAACTTCCAACGATTTTATTCCATCAGAAAAAGGAATTACAATACGCTCAAAATGATTTCCACGATCTTCAAATACATTTTTTATAATTGGATATGCTTCTCTTGCACTTCTTTCTGTTTTTTCGTTGTAATAAACAGAAGCCGCTTTATAGGTTTTTCCAGTCAATTCTATATCGGTCAATTTTAAGAAATCACTTTCAGAAACTGGCGATGTTATTGAAAAATAGCGAATCAATTCAAATTCGAAATTCTTGAAATCATTTGCCATTTTATTGTTATTCACAATCAATTCGCAAGTATCATACATCATATTGGCAATATCCAATTTCAAACGCTCTCCAAACAAAGCGTGACGACGACGTTTGTAAACCACTTCACGTTGCGCATTCATAACGTCATCATATTCTAATAAACGTTTACGAACACCAAAGTTGTTTTCTTCTACTTTTTTCTGAGCTCTTTCAATAGATTTGGTCATCATCGAATGCTGAATTACTTCGCCTTCTTTCAATCCCATTCTGTCCATCACTTTTGCAACACGCTCCGAACCAAATAAACGCATCAAATTATCTTCAAGTGATACATAAAATTGTGAACTTCCAGGATCTCCTTGACGACCTGCACGACCTCTCAACTGACGGTCAACACGACGCGAATCGTGGCGTTCTGTTCCAATGATTGCAAGACCTCCAGCAGCTTTCACTTCTGCAGATAATTTAATATCCGTTCCACGACCTGCCATATTGGTTGCAATGGTAACTACTCCAGCTTTTCCAGCTTCCTCAACAATTTGAGCTTCTTGTTTGTGCATTTTTGCATTCAAAACGTTGTGCGATACACCACGCATTTTCAACATTCTACTCAATAATTCTGAAATTTCTACAGAGGTTGTACCAATTAATACTGGTCTTCCCGCTGCTGATAATTCAGTTACATCTTCAATTACAGCATTGAATTTTTCTCGGGTAGTTTTATAAATCAAATCTTCTTTATCGTGTCTCGACATTGGTCGGTTCGTAGGAATTTCTACAACATCTAATTTGTAAATTTCCCAAAGTTCACCAGCTTCTGTAACAGCAGTTCCAGTCATACCAGATAATTTGCTGTACATTCTAAAGTAATTTTGTAAAGTTACTGTTGCAAATGTTTGCGTTGCAGCTTCAATTTTTACGTTTTCTTTCGCTTCAATTGCTTGGTGTAAACCATCAGAATAACGACGTCCGTCCATAATACGACCCGTTTGTTCATCAACAATCATAATTTTATTATCCATAATTACATATTCTACATCTTTTTCAAAAAGAGAATAGGCTTTAAGCAATTGTGTTAAGGTGTGAATACGCTCACTTTTGATACTGAAATCTTGAAATAATTTTTCTTTTTCCTCAGCTTCAGCATCTTTGTCTAATTTTTTCTTTTCAATAGCTGCAATTTCAGTTCCAATGTCTGGAAGTAAGAAGAAATTACTATCAGTGTCTTGAGATAAAAACTTAATTCCATTATCAGATAATTCAACCTGATTGTTTTTTTCTTCAATTACAAAATACAACGCCTCATCCACAAGATGCATATCTCTTTTGTTGTCTTGCAAATATTGATTTTCAGTTTTTTGAAGCAATTGTTTGATTCCTTCTTCACTCAAAAATTTGATTAACGCTTTATTTTTAGGCAAACTTCTAAAAGATCGCAACAAATTAAAACCGCCATCTTTCGTGTTTCCTTCTTTGATTAAACGCTTGGCTTCTGTTAAAAAACCATTCGCTAATTGTCTTTGAAGACTTACTAAATTTTCAATTTTTGGTTTCAATTCATTAAACTCGTGACGATCGCCTTGAGGAACTGGACCAGAAATAATCAAAGGCGTTCTTGCATCATCAATCAATACAGAATCGACCTCATCTACAATAGCATAATTGTGTTTTCTTTGAACCAAATCTGATGGCGAATGTGCCATATTATCTCTCAAATAATCAAAACCAAATTCGTTATTTGTTCCATAAGTAATGTCTGCTTCGTATGCTTTTCTTCTATCGTCTGAATTAGGTTGGTGGTTGTCAATACAGTCAACTGTCAATCCGTGAAATTCAAACAATGGTGCTTTCCAAGTACTATCTCTTTTCGCCAAATAATCATTTACAGTTACCAAATGCACGCCGTTTCCAGTTAATGCATTCAAATAAAGTGGTAAGGTTGCCACCAATGTTTTTCCTTCACCCGTTTGCATTTCTGCAACTTTTCCACCGTGAAGTACCATTCCACCTATTAATTGTACATCATAATGAACCATATCCCAAGTGATTTGCTTTCCAGCAGCACTCCAAGAATTTGCCCAAACAGCATTTTCGCCTTCAAGTGTAATATAGGTTTTCGATGCAGAAAGTTCTCTGTCTTTTGCAGTAGCAGTAACTTTAATCGTCGTATTGTCTTTAAAACGTTTGGCAGTTTCTTTAATCACAGCAAAAGCTTCAGGAAGAATTTCGTTCAATGTTTTTTCTGAAATTTCATACGCTTCTTTTTCAAGTGCATCAATTTCTAGATAAAGATCTTCTCTTTTATCGATGTCTTCGATGGTTTCAACTTCTGTTTGAAGAGAAGCAATTTTAGCATCTTTCTCGGAACGAGCTTGTTTGATTAAATCTTTGAAATAAGCAGTTTTAGCTCTCAATTCGTCGTGTGACAATGATTCTAAAGCGCTTTCAAATGCTTTGATTTTTGTAATATTTCCTTGTAATGCTTTAACATCTTTTTGAGATTTATCACCTACAAAGACTTTAAGTATGCTATTTATGAAACTCATAATATGATTTCTATTTCTATTTATAATAAGGTACGCAAATTTAACCAAAAAAAAAGCCTCGTTGGAGACTTTCAATTGGTTTTAATATTTTTTTAATATTCATCCTCGTTCCAAAGATAATCTTCGTCGGTTGGATAATCCGGCCAAATTTCTTCCATCGATTCATATATCTCTCCTTCATCTTCTATAGATTGAAGGTTTTCTACTACTTCAAGTGGCGCACCAGCTCTGATAGCGTAGTCAATAAGTTCATCTTTGGTCGCAGGCCACGGTGCATCACTTAAATAAGATGCTAATTCTAATGTCCAATACATTTTATACTTATTTTTAGTTTATGCAAAAATAATTTTTTTACTTATAAAGTCAAGTAAAAATCCATTTATTTTACAAAATAGTTAAGAACGTTTGTTTTTAGTGGTCATTGGTCGGTTTAAATAGTAATTAGTTGCCAACTGAAAACTAAATTTTTCTCACTTTTGATGTGAATACTGAACACTATTTCCTCGGAATCCATTTTACTTCATCCGCTTTCAAATCATAACTCAACTTCCGTGCCAACACAAAAAGGTAGTCAGAAAGGCGGTTCAAGTACTTAATAGCGTTTCCATCAACGGGTTCATTGTGGTCTAAATGTACCGCTAAGCGTTCTGCACGGCGGCAAACGCAACGGGCAATATGACAATATGACACAGTTGTATGTCCGCCAGGTAATACAAAATGAGTCATTGGCGGAAGCAAATCTTCCATTGCATCGATTTCATTTTCTAATAATTCGATATCACTTTCTATAATTCCAAGATTTTTCAATCGCAATTCGCCATTTTTCTTAACTGTTTTTTCAGGTGGTGTGGCTAAAATTGCACCAACAGTAAACAATCTATCTTGAACTTCTATCAAAATATCTTTATAATGTACATTCATTTCTTGGTCGCGAATCAATCCAATATGTGAATTCAATTCATCAACCGTTCCGTAACTTTCTATTCTAATGTGATCTTTGGGAACTCTTGTGCCTCCAAAAAGTGCCGTTGTTCCTGTATCTCCAGTTTTTGTATATACCTTCATTTTAAAGTTTATTTGGTTATTTGGTTCTTCGTGTATCTGATTTTCAAAAACCAAATCCACAAATTACCGAATTAACTATTTTGAAATATCGCTTTCAATCATTCCGTCACGCAAACGGATGATTCTATGGGCATAAGCCGCAACTTCTTCTTCGTGGGTAACAACAATTACAGTATTTCCCAATTTGTGAATATCTCCAAACAATTTCATAATTTCTTCGGATGTTTTACTGTCTAAATTTCCCGTTGGTTCATCCGCAAGAATGATGGAAGGGTTGTTTACCAATGCTCTCGCAACCGCCACACGCTGCCTTTGTCCACCAGAAAGTTGGTTGGGCTGGTGGTCCATTCGGTCTGCTAAACCCACTTGTTTCAAAACTTCTTCGGCTCTAACTTTCCTTTCAGATTTTGAAAATCCAGCATAAACCATTGGTAAAGCCACATTATCTAAAGCAGTTGTTCGTGGCAAAAGATTAAAAGTTTGAAATACAAAACCAATTTCTTTGTTTCTAATTTCAGCCAATTCATCATCGTGCATTTTACTAACGTCTTTTCCGTTTAAAATGTAACTTCCAGAAGTTGGCGTGTCCAAACATCCCAAAAGATTCATCAAAGTAGATTTTCCAGAACCTGAAGGTCCCATCAATGCTACATATTCGCCTTTGTTTATTTCTAAATCAATTCCTTTTAGGACATAAACGACTTCGTTTCCAAGAACAAAATCTCTTTTAATATTCGTAATTTGAATTAGTGGATTTGCCATTTTTATTTGGAATTCTATTTTAATTTGTTAAAATGTATTTCATTTATTTTCGTGGGTTTAAAAGTACAAAAAGGAAGTATTGATTTCCTAATTACAACTCTTTTTTTAACGTATTGAATTTAAATTTAAACCCGAATTACGAAATGTTCTTTTTCTTGTTCTTTTCTTATAAAAGCAAATCCGAATAAATAAGTGTCAATTGTTACAGTGAATGAAGGATTTTGAATGATTGTTTTCCACAACAAATTATTCTTTGGAGAACTATAAATGGAATCAAAGATGAAGCAAGTATCATTATTTGATTGGGATAATAAATCAGCCAAAGCTATATTATTTGCATTGAAATAAGTGCTATCTATAAAGATAAAATCAATTTTAGAATTAGTAGAAACGTTTGCTATTTTGTTCTTAGAAAAGTAAAGTCCTTCTCGAAATTCAAAGTAGTGAAACAATCTATTTAATAGTTTTTCTTTATTCGTTTTGTTTTGAAATTCAGGAAAATAGGGTTTCAATTCTGTTTTATCATAAAAACATTTTGTAACCAAATGAAAAACAAACGGGGAATGTACGCCGTGTTCGTTCTTGGAGTTCCAAAGGAATTTTAGATATGATTTTATTTGGAATAGCATAAGATAGTTGTAAAGTAGGTGCGAAGATACTAAGATTTTAGTTGATTTTTTAATGCGCTACTTATATCTGACAGGTTTTTAAAACCTGTCAGATGTAATAAATAAGCAAATCCCCGATTAAACCTTTGCGCCTCAAAAAAAACTATATTTGCGAACTTAAAGAACATTACCTATTTTTAAAATGATAAAGGAAGAATCAGAATCAATTAAACGAGCCATAACATCTGAAGAAATTGACCAATGCATTGCTGTTTTGTCTCAATTAGTTTCTGATACCGACCAAATATTTGATATTCCTACAGCCCAACGAACGGCTTTGATTAAAGCTGCGGGACAATTTTCTCGCCCCGATCGTGATGAATTTTCACGTAGAATAAAAGACGGAAAATTGGCTGCCAAACGCAAATTAGAAAAGAAAGATAGAACCGCTCGCAAGGAAACTGGAATTCGCCACGCCCGAGAAGCAAGTATTTTTATTGCGCCTAAATTGTTGGCTTCCCAGGATTTGGAAACCAAAGAACAACGCGAATTAGAAACCCCTCGAAATTGCTATGTTTGCAAAACGGAATTTACCAAAATGCATCATTTTTATGATACGATGTGTTCCGATTGTGGCGATTTCAATTACGAGAAACGTTTTCAAACTGCCGATGTAAACGGACAAATTGCAGTAATAACAGGTTCTCGCCTGAAAATTGGTTATCATATTAGTTTAATGCTTTTGCGTGGTGGTGCAACTGTAATCGCTACAACTCGTTTTCCTGTGGATTCGGCTTTGCGATTTGCCAAAGAAGACGATTTTATGGATTGGGGACACCGACTAAAAATTCACGGATTGGATTTGCGCCATATTCCGAGTGTGGAAATTTTCTGCAATTTTATAGAGCAAAAATACGAGCGTTTAGATATTCTAATTAATAATGCCGCTCAAACCGTGCGACGACCAGCAGGATTTTATTCCCATTTAATGGAAAACGAAGAAAAACCAATTGCTACTTTGCCAATAAACGCTCAGAATTTATTGTTGGATCACACCAATTGTCTCGATGAATTAAAAGTTTTGACGACTGGATTTTCATCCAATGAAAATATGCCTGTAAATTGGCACGGACCAGAGCCTGGAATTGGTTTGCGGGCTTCCGCCAAATTATCTCAAATTCCGTATTCATTTGATAAGGCATTGGTGGCAACCGAAGTTTTCCCAGAAGGTGAATTAGATGCCGATTTGCAACAAGTCGATTTACGAAAAACCAACAGTTGGCGATTGAAATTGGGACAAATAGAAACCACCGAAATGATTGAAGTGCAATTAGTAAACTCTGTTGCGCCATTTGTGTTGTGCAACCGCCTTTCGGAAGTGATGAAAAAAGACAATACGGGTAAAAAACACATTATAAATGTCTCGGCAATGGAAGGGAAGTTTTACCGTGATTTCAAGGAAGACCGCCACCCACATACGAATATGGCGAAAGCCGCTTTGAACATGTTAACCCACACCGCCGCTGGAACTTTGGCAAAAGACGGAATTTTTATGAATGCCGTGGATACGGGTTGGGTAACCGACGAAGATCCTGCCGAATTAGCAAAAAGAAAACAAGAAGAGCAAGATTTTCAACCGCCTTTGGACATTGTTGACGGCGCTGCACGCGTTATGGATCCTTTGTTTGACGGAATTAATTCAGGGAAACATTGGTGCGGAAAATTCTTGAAAGATTACAGACCGATAGCTTGGTAAATCCCTAACGGCCCCCAAACAACCGAAGGTAAAGCAAGTGGATATATTGGTATCGCTCTCAAGTACGGGGAGGAAGGGCATATTTGGTTAGTCAAATAGTAACTATTTATTCTTAATTATATTCCATCTGTATCCGAAATTCAAAATTGCTTTTGAACCAAATGATATTGAATTATCAGAATAAAGTGGGTTAAATTCAACGCAGATAATCCAATATCCCTTTTTTCCATTAGTAAAATTAGATTGCAAGAAAAGATTAAATGGGAAAGGTCTTACTCCGACGATTACATTACTATTATTAAACTTTTTACCTATTCCCAATTTACCAGTAATAAGTGATGGAAGCGCTATCCCCACTTCATATTCAAAAATGAAATTATTTTCGTTGATAAAGGTCTTCCCCCAAAGAACTGAAGTTCCTGGGAAAATGAAATTGTTTCCAAGAATGTTATCTCCAATAAAGGCAACACCAAAATTCCATTCTACAAAAGAATTCTCTGATTTTCCAGTAGCTGTTCCTTGGGCTTCAATGTTATTAAAGAAAAAAAATGATAAAAGAGAAATCAAAATTAGTTTTTTTATGATATTTATTTGGGGTTAATATTCTAGAAAATATATACTTATTTAAATGTGAATGGCGTTTTAAAAAAATTATTATTTTTATTTTATTTGAAATCGAAAAAGCCTTTTTCAAATTTAAAAGTTTGAAATTGAAAAAGGCTTTTTCAAATTAATTTGTTTGAGTTCAGAAAAGGGTCATCCGACCTGCCGACGATCGTTTTCTCGTCGGATGACCCTCAGCCAAGCCGCCGACGATTGATTTCTTGTCGGATGACCCTCAGCCAAGCTGCCGACGATGTATTTCTGGTCGGATGACCCTCAGCTGACCCGCCAACCCCCTAATCCCCGAAGGGGGAACTCGCAACGGATAAAAAAAAACCACAACAGCATCAGATTTTGTTGTGGTTTTTGTAGGAGTTCCAATGTATAAATAGAGTATATGGAATGGCCATATAAAAAAAAGTGCCTTCATTTCTGAAAGCACTTTTGATTGTTGTAGTTGTGTAGTAGTGTATATTATAGAACTGATTTTACAGTTTTTACAATTCGTGCAGCAATTTTGTAAGGATCGCCATTTGATGCTGGACGTCTGTCTTCTAACCAACCTTTCCAACCTTTTTGAACGGTCATTAACGGAATACGGATCGAACATCCTCTGTCTGAAACCCCATAAGAGAAATCGTGAATCGATGCAGTTTCGTGTTTTCCTGTTAAACGTTGGTCATTATAAGCTCCATAAACCGCAATGTGTTCTGCAGTTACAGGACGGAACGCTTCACATATTTTTTCGTATGTTGCTTGGTCTCCACACGTTCTTAAAACTTCGTTAGAGAAATTAGCGTGCATTCCTGAACCATTCCAATCGGTATCTCCCAATGGTTTTGGGTGGTATTCTATATAGTAACCGTATTTTTCGGTTAAACGATCTAATAAATAACGGGCAACCCAAATTTCGTCACCTGCTTTTTTAGCACCTTGCGCAAACAATTGGAATTCCCATTGTCCGCAAGCTACTTCTTGATTAATTCCTTCAAAGTTGATTCCAGCTTCGATACATAAATCTGCGTGTTCTTCAACCAAAGCTCTTCCGTGAGTGTTTTTTCCACCTACTGAGCAGTAGTACATTCCTTGTGGCGCTGGGTAACCGCCAATTGGAAATCCTAATGGCAATAAAGTTTTGGTGTCCATGATGAAATATTCTTGCTCAAATCCGAACCAAAAATCACCGTCATCGTCAATAGTTGCTCTACCGTTTGAAGCGTGTGGCGTACCATCGGCATTCATAACTTCGGTCATTACTAAATAGCCATTGATGCGAGTTGGGTCTGGGTAGATTGCTACAGGAACTAACAAACAATCTGAAGATCCACCTTCGGCTTGTTTTGTTGAAGATCCATCAAAAGACCAATTTCCGATTTCAGCTAAAGTTCCTTGAAAATTTGCATGTTCTTCAACTTTAGTTTTACTTCTTAAATTTTGAGTTGGCTCGTATCCGTCCAACCAAATGTACTCTAACTTTATTTTTGCCATGGTAACAGAGATTAAATTATCAATTAAAGTACAAAAGTATAATAAAAATAATAAGTACCTAAAATTAGGGGGTTAAATTTTCAATTGAGTCTTTATTTTTAGTAAAATTGTATTTTTTAGGGGGTAAAATTTAAAAAAGTTGTTTTTTATCGTATTAAATGACTGATTTCACAATTTGTAGCGGTTTGTTTTTATACATTTTTATATATTTGCAATCAATAGCAATGACTTATTAAATTCAATATCAATTTTTATGGCAAATTTACGTTTTCAAGCATTAAATGAAGCTTCCAACAGAAGTTTAATCAAATTTGAAGAGACCGATAGAAAATCGAATATTTTCGGTTCTAATGTTTTCAATGACAAGGCGATGAAGCAGTTTTTGACTTCTGATGCACATAAGGCTGTTAAAGATGCGGTTCAATTTGGTACAAAAATCGATAGAAAATTAGCCGATTACATTGCCATGGGAATGAAAGAATGGGCGTTATCAAAAGGCGTAACTCATTATACGCATTGGTTTCAACCCCTTACCGGAACTACAGCCGAGAAACACGATGCATTTTTTGAAACTTCCTACGATGGAAGTGATCCTGTAGAAAAATTTGGTGGGGCGCAATTGGTACAACAAGAACCAGATGCTTCGAGTTTTCCAAATGGAGGAATCAGAAATACATTTGAAGCACGTGGATATACGGCTTGGGATCCAACTTCTCCTGCATTTATATATGGTACGACTTTGTGTATTCCTACTGTTTTCATTTCCTATACTGGAGAAGCATTAGACAATAAAATTCCTTTGTTGCGTGCCTTGTCTGCAATGGATGATGCGGCTACAGATGTTTGTAAATATTTTGATAAAAATGTAAAGAAAGTAACCGCTACTTTGGGTTGGGAACAAGAATATTTCTTGATTGATAAATCATTGGCTAATTCTCGTCCCGATTTAATGATGACAGGACGAACGTTAATAGGACATACTTCTGCCAAAGGGCAACAATTAGACGATCATTATTTTGGGTCAATTCCAACGCGGGCTTTGACTTTTATGAGAGATTTAGAGCAAGAATGTATGTTGCTTGGAATCCCTGTGAAAACGCGTCACAATGAAGTTGCACCCAACCAATTTGAGTTGGCACCCATTTTTGAAGAAACAAATTTGGCTGTAGATCACAATTGTTTGTTGATGGATGTCATGCATAAAGTGGGCGAGCGTCACGATTTGAAAGTATTGTTGCACGAAAAACCATTTAAAGGCGTAAACGGTTCTGGAAAACACAATAACTGGTCGTTGGCAACGGATACAGGTGTAAATTTATTAAGTCCGAGCAAAACGCCAATGAGCAATTTGCAGTTTTTGACTTTCTTTATCAATACTATAAAAGCAGTAAATGATTATGAGGCGTTATTGCGTGGAGCGATTGCAACTGCTAGTAACGACCATAGATTAGGAGCGAATGAAGCACCACCAGCAATTATTTCTGTTTTTATTGGAGAACAATTAACGAAAGTTTTAGCGGAATTAGAAGGCGTTACTTCGGGGAAATTATCGCCAGAAGAGAAAACAGATTTAAAATTGAATGTAGTGGGTAAAATTCCAGATGTGCTTTTGGATAATACCGATAGAAATAGAACATCACCATTTGCCTTTACAGGAAATAAATTTGAATTTAGAGCCGTTGGTTCTTCTGCAAATTGTTCTAATGCGATGACAACTTTGAATACGATTGTTGCCAAACAATTGAAAGATTTCAAAATTGAAGTTGATGGGTTGATTGAATCAAAAGGAATGAAGAAAGACGATGCTATTTTCAATGTTTTGAGAGAATATATTAAAGTATCTAAGAAAATCCTTTTTGAAGGTGATGGTTATAGCGAAGCTTGGGAAATTGAAGCAGCCAAAAGAGGTTTGAGTAATTCAAAAACTACTCCAGAAGCATTGAAAGCCAGAGCCTCTAAGCAAGCATTGGATTTATTCTCGGAAATGGGAATTATGAATCACGTGGAAGTTGAAGCGCGTTACGAAATTGAATTAGAAGAATATACCAAGAAAATCCAAATTGAAGGACGTGTTTTGGGAGATATTTCTCAAAATCATGTGATTCCAACTGCCATTAGGTATCAAAATACCTTGATAGAAAATGTAAAAGGGCTGAAAGAAATATTTGGCTCTGATTTCGAGAACATTGCCAAAGAACAAATTCGATTAATCAAAGAAATTTCTAAGCATATTGAAGGTATCAATTCAAAAGTTGAGGAAATGACTGATGCAAGAAGAAATGCAAATGTGCTTACGGACGCTTTAGAAATGGCGGAAGCCTATTGCAATAAAGTAAAACCTTATTTTGAAATCATCAGAGATCACTGCGATAAATTGGAACTTTTAGTTGACGATGAAATTTGGACATTGACAAAATACAGAGAATTATTGTTTACGAAATAGTAGGCGAGAAGTATAAATTTAAAACGGGATTCACATCAAAATGAATCCCGTTTTTTTAATATTATCAATAAATTTAAAATCAAATAATTACATATAATTACTTGTGGTTATTATTTATGAAGAATTAACCTCTTTTAATAATAATTTGGTGATTTAAGTAACGAAAATCTTCAAACATTTTTAATTTTATTTAGTCAATGTAACACTTGTTACCGAGTATAATTGATTGCCAATATATCTTTGCTTCATAATTCAGATAAAACAATTATGAGGAAATTAAATTTACTATTGCTTTTAGGAACTATTTCTATATCAACTTTGGGTTTTGGTCAAGATACTTTGGCTATTTCCAAAAATGATATTTGGCAAAAAGCTTCCGATAAAAACTTGCAAATCAAGATTGCAAATCAGGAATTCAAATCGGCACAAGCGGATTACAGACAATCAAACGCACTTTTTTTGCCTACTATTTCTGCTTCGCACACCGCCATTTCAACCACAAATCCCCTAATGGCTTTTGGTTCTAAACTGAATCAAGAAATTCTTTCGGCATCGGATTTTAATCCTGCGTTATTGAATGATCCTGCCAAAACGAAGAACTTTGCTACTAAAATTGAAGTTTTACAACCCTTAATTAATGTAGATGGTTTGTACGGACGACAAGCGGCTAAATTTAAAATGGAAGCCTATCAATTGCAAACAGAACGTACCAAAGAATATTTGCAATTAGAAGTAAATAAGGTTTTTATGCAATTGCAATTGGGTTACAAAGCGTTAAAAGTATTGGAGAAAGCTAATAAAACGGCTGATGCCAATTTAAAACTGATTGAAAACTATTTCAAGCAAGGAATCCTTCAAAAAACTGATTTATTGTCGGTTCAGGTTCGGGTAAATGAAATTAAAAATCAGTTGCAATATGCCAAAAGTAACGTGCAAAATGCCTCGGATTATTTAGCGGTTCTATTGAATGAAGATCCCACGAATAAAATCTACAAACCTCTTGAGGAATTAGAAAATACGATTGTAACGGAAACTATATTCACCACACTTTCTGAAAACAGAAAAGATATCCAAGCGATGTCAAAATCTTCTGGAGCATACCAGAAAATGTACGTTTCAAGCAAAATGAATTTCTTGCCGAGATTGAATGCTTTTGGAAGTTATGAATTGTACGACCAAACTCTTTTTGGCACTGCTGCAAAAGGCTATTTGGTCGGAATGCAATTGTCATTGAATGTGTTTGATGGTTATAAATCGATTGGAAAAATGGAAAAAGCAAAAGCGGAATTCCAAAAATCGGAAATCGAAATGCAACAATATAAATCGCAAAGCCAATTGGAATTAAACAAAACCAACCGTCTTTTGAAAGATGCCGAAAACAAAGTGAATCTTTCGAAATTGGCTTTGGAACAATCGCAAGAAGCGTATCGAATTCGTAGCAATCGTTTTACACAAGGATTAGAAAAAACTACTGATTTATTGCAATCAGAAACTCAAACGGCTCAAAAAGAATTGGAATTTTTACAGGCGGTTTTCGAATATAATTTTACACAACAGTATTTACAATTTTTAACGAAGTAAGCATTTCTCCTCTCCTGCAAGGTTTCCAAAACCTTGTAGGTATGAGAACAAAACGATACCTACAAGGTCAAAAAAAGACCTTGCAGGATAAGAACCAACAAAACAAATAAAAATATGAAAAAAATAATCACAATACTTACAATTTCTTCCCTTTTATTAGTTGCCTGTGGAAAGGAAAACAAAGAAACTTTAGTAAATGAACCTGCAATTGCTGTAAAAGTAAGTGGGATTTCAGAAAACAATAACAGTCCATTTGTAACGGCAAGTGGAAAAATTGAAGCAGAAAACAGTGCCAATTTAAGCACCAGAATGATGGGTTTTGTAACTAAAATTCACGTTCAAGTGGGACAAAAAGTGAATGCGGGACAATTATTAGTAAGCATCAATAATTCTGATTTACAAGCTAAAAAAGCACAAGTAGATGCTAGTATTTTGCAAGCCACTGCTGGGTATAACAATGCCAAAAAAGATTACGATCGATTTGTGAATTTGTTCAAGCAACAAAGTGCTTCTCAAAAAGAACTAGATGATATGACGGCGCGTTACGAAATGGCAAAAGCGGGTTTAGAAGGAGCAAAGCAAATGCGTAACGAAGTGATTGCACAGTTTTCGTATTCGAATATTACAGCTCCGTTTTCTGGAGTGGTGACCAATACTTTTGTAAAAGAAGGTGATATGGCGAATCCTGGAATGCCTTTAGTAAGTGTTGAAGGCGCTTCGAGATTGCAAGTTACAGCAATGGTTTCTGAGAATGATATTGCTACAATCAAAAAAGGAATGGCTGTGAATGTATTGGTAAAATCTTCGAATAAAAATGTAAACGGAAAAGTAAGCGAAGTAAGTTCGTCGGCTACGAATACAGGAGGACAATATTTAGTAAAAATTAATTTAGATGAAACAGACGCTTCTATTTTGTCGGGAATGTTTGTAAATGTTCAATTTCCAGTGGCTAATAAAGTGGAAACTAAATCAAATGAAATGGTTTTAATTCCAGAAACTGCTTTGGTAAAACAAGGACAATTATCGGGGATTTATACGGTAGGAACTGGAAATGTTGCTATTTTGAGATGGTTGCGAATTGGAAAAACTTTTGGTAATCAGGTGGAAGTTTTATCTGGATTATCGGCTACGGAAAATTATATTGTTTCGGCAGACGGGAAGTTGTATAACGGAGTGAAGGTAATCCCATCCCCATCCCTTCCCGAAGGGAAGGGAGACGAGAGTTCACAAAAATTGTAAATTAAATTAGTATTAACTTATAAAATCACCCCGTTCAATTCCCCCTTTGGGGGTTAGGGGGCTATTATTATGCAAGAAGGTATATCAGGTAAAATTGCACAGTTTTTCATCAATTCGAAATTGACCATTTTATTGATGGTTGGTTTGATGATTATTGGAGTTTATAGTTCGTTTTTGATTCCGAGAGAGGAAGAGCCACAGATTATTGTTCCGATGGCCGACGTAATGGTGGGTTATCCAGGAGCGAGTCCGACGGAAGTGGAAAGTCGTGTTGCGAAGCCTTTAGAGAAAATTATTTCGAATATAAAAGGCGTTGAGCACGTGCATACGATGGCGATGAACGGTCAGGCGATGTTGATTGTTCAGTTTTTTGTAGGACAAGACGTGGAGCGTTCGTATGTGAAATTGTATGACGAATTGGCGAAACACGAAGATATGTTTCCAAAAGGCGTTTACAAACCAGTGGTAAAAACGCGTTCGATTGATGATGTTCCGATGCTTGGAATTACACTTTGGAGCGATAAAATGGACGATTTTCAGTTGCGTCAAATTGCGGAAGAAGTGACTTCGGAAGTAGAGAAAGTAAAAGATGTTGCCATTACCAGAGAAATTGGTGGTAGAAATAGAGAACTAAAAGTGATTCTTGACAAAGATAAAATGGCCGAAAATGGCGTGGATGCTTTGGGAATTATGCAAATGATTCAGGCGAATAACGGAAGTTCTCAGTCGGGTAGTTTTGTAAAAAACGATCAAGAATATTTGGTAACAACGGGTAAGTTTTTATCGTCTTCGGAAGATGTAGAAAGCTTGGTTGTTGGGGTGAATAAAAACAGACCGGTATACTTAAAACAAGTGGCAAAGGTTGAAGATGGTGCTTCGACACCAAGAAGTTATGTGTCTTTTGGATATGGAAAAGCGAATGAAAAATTCAAAACCGCTAAATCAGAATATCCTGCAGTTACGATTTCGATAGGAAAAGTAAAAGGGGCTGATGCGATGAAAATTTCGGCTAAAATTATTGATAAAGTCGAGCAATTAAAGAAAAGTTTGATTCCAAATGATGTTCACGTAGAAGTGACGCGTAATTATGGAGAAACGGCTTCGGACAAAGTAGGAGAGTTGCTGATGCACTTGGGAATTGCAATTATTGCTGTTACCTTTTTGGTGATGTTAGCTATGGGATGGCGCGGTGGATTGGTGGTGTTTTTCTCTGTTCCGTTGACATTTGCTTTGACCTTATTTGCTTATTATTTATTGGGATATACGCTAAATAGAATTACCCTTTTTGCTTTGGTTTTCGTAGTGGGAATTGTGGTCGATGACAGTATTATCATTGCTGAAAATATGCACCGCCATTTCAAAATGAAGCGATTGCCATTTAAACAAGCAGCAATTTATGCGATAAATGAAGTAGGAAATCCAACGATTTTAGCAACATTTACCGTTATTGCAGCGATACTTCCAATGGCGTTTGTGTCAGGAATGATGGGGCCTTATATGAGTCCGATGCCGATTGGTGCTTCGATCGCAATGATTTTATCTTTGTTTGTGGCTTTGACCGTGACACCATATTTAGGGTATCATCTATTACAAGAAAAAGAATCGCAAGAACATAAAGTTGCCGAAGGTTTAGAAGCCAGTTGGGTTTACAAAATATACAATAAACTGGAGCATCCATTCTTTGAAAGCAGCATGAAAAGACGCGTTCTTTTAGGAATTACTGTTTTGTTATTGATCGGTTCTGTGACGATGTTTTTCACTAAATCAGTGGTGGTGAAAATGTTGCCATTCGATAATAAAAACGAATTCCAAGTGGTGGTTGATATGCCCGAAGGAACTACTTTAGAACGAACTGCGGCGGTGACTAAAGAAATTGCACAGTATTTATCGACCAAACCCGAAGTGGTAGATTATCAGAATTATATTGGGACTTCGGCACCGATTACTTTCAACGGGTTAGTGCGTCATTATGATTTGCGTGGAGGTAGTAATATGGCTGATATTCAAGTGAATTTATTGCATAAAGACGAAAGAAAAATGCAAAGTCACCAAATTGCAAAAGAGATGCGTCCTGAAATTCAGAAGATTGCTAAGAAATATGGTGCGAATGTAAAAATTATCGAAGTTCCGCCAGGACCGCCTGTTTTGTCAACTTTGGTAGCTGAAATATATGGTCCTAATTATAAAGATCAGATTAAAGTAGCTAATCAGGTGAAAGGTATTTTGGAAAAAACATCTGATATTGTTGATATCGACTGGATGGTTGAAGACAATCAAACGGAATATAAATTAGAAGTCGATAAGGAAAAAGCCATGTTGAACGGTATTGCGCCGCAACAAGTGGTTGGAAATTTGACTTATTTACTAAAAGAATATCCTGTTTCGAATTTGTATGATGAAAATTCAAATGACAATGTTGGTATTGTGCTTTCGCTTGACGACAAAGACAAAACGAGTTTGCAAGACATTCAAAATTTGAAAATAAAAGGAAGCCAAGGAAATATGATTCCCGTGAGTGATTTGGTAAAAGTGAAGATAGATACTTTGCAAAAAACCATTTACAGAAAAGACCAAAAACGAGTGGTTTATGTAACCGCTGATATGGCTGGTGGATTAGAAAGTCCTGTTTATGCTATTTTGGGAATGAACGAGAAATTGGCAAAAATGAACGTTCCAAAAGGCTACAAAGTCAATGAATTATACATGGAACAACCATCAGATGAAAGTGATTTCACTGTGAAATGGGATGGAGAATGGCAAATTACTTTGGAAGTTTTCCGTGATTTGGGAGTAGCATTTATGGTGGTAATCGTAATTATTTACATGCTGATTGTGGGATGGTTTCAAAACTTTAAAACGCCAATTGTAATGATGCTTGCCATTCCATTATCATTAATCGGGATTGTATTTGGCCATTGGTTATTGGGTGCGTTTTTTACAGCCACTTCTTTTATTGGAATGATTGCTTTGGCAGGAGTTATGGTTCGAAATTCGGTATTGCTGATTGATTTTATCGAAATCCGATTGAATGAAGGCGTGCCATTAAAACGCGCTATTATTGAAGCGGGAGCGGTAAGAACTACACCAATTTTATTGACAACAGGAGCAGTAGTTATTGGAGCATCGATCATATTATTTGACCCGATATTTCAAGGATTGGCTATTTCGTTAGTGTTTGGAGCAGTAGTTTCAACAATATTAACCTTATTAGTGGTGCCAATTATATATTATATAACAGAGCGTAAAAAATGGGAAAACGATTCCACTACAAACGAAGAAGGGGAGTAAGGAATAGTGAAAATATAAAAATAGTTCAGAGTTGCAGAACCTTAAACTTTAAACCTTAAACTAAAAAAACATGAAACTACTTATCATAACAGCAATAAAAGAATTTGAAAAAGACGTGATGAAAATCCTTAAAAAAGCGGATGTAAAAACCTTTACTTTCAAAGAGGTAAAAGGATTCAAGGATTTATCAGAAGAAGCGATGGAAAGCAATTGGTTTGCATCCGAAATGAATATTAACGAATCGATATTGTTTTATGCCTTTGTAAAAAAGGAAAATGTAGAAGCCGTTTTCGAATTGGTGAAAACATTTAATGAGCAACAAGAATCGATGTCGCACATTCATTTGGCTTCAATGAATATAGAAAAATCAAATTAAAAAATAATCTATATCGTGGTATTACCAATGAGGTATTGATAAATTTAAACATAGATTCTACAAATTCCCACAAACAAAAAATCTGTGAAAATCTGTGGAATCTGTGGCAAAAAAAAAGGAAACGAAGCAACGCTTCGAAAAAATAATTAATAATCTAAATAATGAGGACGAGATTGCTTCCACCAAGTCGGACAAGTCGTGCCTCGCAATGACACATTATGAAAAATAGAATAGTTAGAGGAATCGCAGGAAGTTTTATATTGATAAGCATCATTTTATCAATATATGTAAACCAAAATTGGTTGTGGTTTACCGTATTTGTAGGTGCCAATTTATTGCAATCTTCCATAACCAAATGGTGTTTGATGGACGATATTTTAAAGAAATTAGGAGTGAAGGATTAATCCTAAAATCATTCATTTAATAACTTTCTGCCGGAAACTTTTACTGTTTTAACTTTTAAACTTATATTTGTTTCAAACAATAAGTTATGGCAGGAAATAGTTTTGGAACACTCTTTAAATTAACCACTTTTGGCGAATCCCACGGTGATGCTTTAGGTGGAATTATTGATGGTTGTCCAGCAGGAATAACTTTGGATTTCAATGCCATTCAACACGAAATGACCCGCAGAAAACCTGGTCAATCGGCAATTGTAACGCAACGAAAAGAAGATGATGAGGTACAATTTTTATCAGGCATTTTTGAAGGTAAAACCACGGGAACTTCTATCGGGTTTATCATTCCAAATACCAATCAAAAATCGGATGATTATTCAGATATAAAAAATACCTACCGTCCAAGTCACGCCGATTATGTCTATGAAAAAAAATATGGTTTGCGCGATTATCGTGGTGGTGGGCGTAGTTCAGCTCGCGAAACTGCCAGTAGAGTAGTGGCGGGAGCAGTTGCGAAACAGTTGCTTCCTAACATCAAAATCAATGCTTTTGTATCTTCTGTAGGAACTATTTTCTTAGATAAACCTTATCAAGATTTGGATTTTTCCAAAACCGAATCCAATCCTGTTCGTTGTCCCGACGAGGCGACAGCAGTAAAAATGGAAGAACTTATTCGCGATATTCGCAAACAAGGCGATACTATTGGCGGAACAATTACCTGCGTTTTACAAAATGTTCCGTTGGGTTTAGGCGAACCCGTTTTCGATAAATTACACGCCGATTTAGGCAAAGCAATGCTCTCAATCAACGCCGTGAAAGGCTTTGAGTATGGCAGCGGTTTCTGTGGCGCACAAATGAAAGGCAGCGATCACAACGATTTATACAATCCTGATGGCACTACAAAAACCAATTTATCAGGGGGAATTCAAGGCGGAATCTCGAACGGAATGGACATTTATTTCCGTGTTGCTTTCAAGCCTGTTGCCACTTTAATTCAAAAACAAGAAGTCTTAGACAATCAAGGGAATATCGTCGAATTACAAGGAAAAGGGCGTCACGATCCGTGTGTGCTTCCTCGTGCAGTGCCTATCGTTGAAGCGATGGCAGCACTAGTTCTCGCCGATTTCTATTTAATTAACAAAATTTATCAATAGTTTTATTAGAAGCTAATCCTGCTTTCCGCTATATCTGTTGTGGCGAACACCGCCACAACAGGATACCGCTGCAATCAGGGCTATCACAAAAATCCAATTTAATATGAACAATCCCGAATCTCAAAAACAATCTCTAAAAGGAAACTTAACGTTCCAAATCCTAATCGCAATGCTTTTAGGCGGAATACTTGGAATCATAATTCACAACAACCTCACTGAAAGCGGTGCAAAAGAATTTAGCGGCTACATCAAATTGCTCGCAACCATCTTCATCCGATTGGTGCAAATGATAATTTCACCTTTAGTATTTTCAACATTAGTCGTTGGAATTGCAAAACTTGGCGACATCAAATCCGTAGGTAGAATTGGAGGAAAAGCAATGGGTTGGTTTTTCACAGCGTCCTTTATTTCATTATTAATTGGAATGTTTTGGGTAAATGTTTTGAAACCAGGCGAAGGATTGAATTTATC
Organism: Bacteroidota bacterium; assembly: GCA_947466955.1. Lineage (GTDB taxonomy): Bacteria > Bacteroidota > Bacteroidia > Flavobacteriales > Flavobacteriaceae > Flavobacterium. The sequence goes on along the minus strand of CANIFM010000005.1, from coordinate 8,389 downwards.
CAATATCGACGTAACCACAGCAAGCGAAGTTACCGAGAAAACACAAGCATTTTCAGCACAAAACTTCATCGAACACATTATTCCTAAAAGTATTGTGGAAGCAATGGCAACAAATGAAATCCTACAAATCGTAATTTTCTCTATCTTTTTTGGATTGGCAGCCGCCGCAATTGGCGACAATTCAAAACCAGTTGTAAATGCCTTAGATAAATTGTCGCACATCGTTTTGAAAATGGTAAATTATGTAATGAAATTCGCCCCAATAGGAGTTTTTGGAGCCATTGCGGGAGTTTTTGCCATTCGAGATTTCAACGAATTATTATTTACCTACGCCAAATTTTTCGGTTCCTTTTTAGTTGGAATTTCCACACTTTGGTTTGTTTTGGTTTTGGTAGGATACATTTTCCTCAAATCAAGAATGAGCATTTTGCTAAAAAGAATAGTAAGCCCAATCGTTATCGCCTTTAGCACCACAAGTTCCGAAGCGGTATTTCCAAAACTAACCGAAGAATTAGAACGTTTTGGCATAAAAGACAGAATCGTCTCGTTCATGCTGCCCCTCGGTTATTCCTTCAACCTCGACGGAAGCATGATGTACATGACTTTTGCGAGCATTTTTATCGCTCAAGCGTATGGAATCCCTTTAGATTTACCAACACAATTCACCATGCTTTTTGTTCTAATGCTCACCAGCAAAGGGATTGCAGGAGTTCCAAGAGCGAGTTTGGTGGTCGTAGCTGCAACTTGTGGAATGTTCAAAATTCCCATTGAAGGCATCGCATTAATCCTTCCAATCGACCATTTTTGCGATATGTTCCGCAGTGGAACCAATGTTTTAGGAAATGCTTTGGCAACTTCTGTAGTTGGAAAATGGGAAGAAAAAGATTAATTTCAAGTAGCTTGTTTTTATTTTTTTAGGAGCAATCGCTTTCAATTTCAACTCACGATTCCACCCGCTATTCGCTATATCTGTTGTGGCGAACCCCGCCACAACAGGATATCGCTTCTATCGGGGCTACAAATTCACGTTTATATTTCCATAAGAACTTTATCAAAGTAGGGAATGGTTTCTTCGGTTAATCGTTAATTGGATTATATGAAAATCTGAATTTTACATTTGATTTTCCAATCTGAAATTATTTCAGATTCTTAATTTAACAATAAAACCACTCTTTTTTTTCTTGCCTTTGTGTGGACGGATTGAAAATCCGCCCTATCCGTTGTGGGGACATATCCGAGTGGTCTGGGTTACAACAAATCTAAACGTAGAGAGGATAAATCTTATTGCGGTAACAATAATTTTGTTTGCGAAGCAAACAATTCTTTCAGCGTTTAGTATATTTCTTTTAGCGGTTCGCATATTCTTAAAGGTGGATGGTACTTTTTTGTTTTGGGATATATTAATTTTTTGCTTTTTTAAATTCTATTCATTTTACGAAAAAAAACTAAAAAGACAAGTTTTGGCGAAGCCAAAACTTGTCTTTAGAATGGCTGATATTTTTTACAATATCGACGACAGAGAAGTTTTTTAAATACAGGAAATTAATAGCTTTCCTTGAAAAATTTTAGAAAGAATATCCTAAACTTAATGAGATTACTCTGTTTTTTGACCCTGTCATTCCAGAAGGAACATTTTTTTCAACTTCACTTAAACCTAAATTATAACGAGTAGTAAGAGAAATATTTTCTGTGAAATCATAACCAAGTCCAAAATTTAAACCAAAATCAACTGAATTATAATCAGCTTTTGAATCTGTTGAACTTGATGCTAAACCTGTAATATTTGAATTTATTTTATCTGTAGCAGATACTAAAAATCCAATTTGTGGTCCTACTTGTATACTTAGTTTTTCTGTTGCAAAATATTTTGCCATAACAGGAATATTTAAATAATTTAAGGAATGAGTTTCGTCTGCGGATTGATTACCATAAGCAGTAGTTAATTTTGCGCCTTGCATAGAAAATAATAGTTCGGGTTGAACTGAAAATTTGTTAGAGATTTTAAAATCTCCATAAACACCTAAATTAACACCAATTACGTTCTCAAGAGAATATGTTACACCAGGATATGTTGGAACTGTAATGTTTTGAGATGCAATATTCAAACCTGCTTTTACTCCAAATTTCATTTTTTGCGCATTTACAAATCCAAAAACGAATACAGTCGTAACTATTAATAATACTTTTTTCATTTGTTTTATAAAATTCCCTTACAGATTATTCTGCCATTAAGGACGAAAACTTTAGGAACTATCTTTTTTAGTTAGTTTTGTTCCGACCTGCTAATTTACTTTTTTAGATTATGATTTATACAATCCATAATTTTTTTTATTTGCTTTGTATCAAAGTACTGCAAAAATTTTCATTTCCGTTGCTCTAAAATTTCTGCCAACTTGTAAATAGTTCTGACAATGTCAGACTTATCAACCCTAAATTGGATCGTTTTGTCTGACAAACGTCATTCTTTATTTATTTTCAAATGTAGTTTTAAATATTCAATAAAGGCTTTGTTTTCCAAAATATAAAAATCATCAAAACAATTCTTCCCTCAGCCCCGATTGAGGCGGTATCCTCGCAGCGAAGCGAAGAGATATAGCCGAAAGCGGGAATTGCAATTCCAAATACAAGAGGACAATTCGCTCCAAATGATAAGTAGTATTTATATTAAAATATTGTGTTTTAAAACAGGTGATTTATAGCGTTCCCTCTTCACTTTCTTTGTCCAAATAATCTTGAACAATTTCAATAGCGTTGGTTACGACATCGCTTAAAGCAGTAATGAAAATGCCGTCTTCAACATTGTCAATGGCGTGTTTTATCGCTTCGGTTTCAATAGAAATGATTTCGTGTGTTACCGTTTTTCCACTTTCTGAGATTCCCTCAAGAATTAGATTTATGATTTCTTCCTCAGTTCTTCCGCGCAAATATTTTTCTTGACGAATAATGATATGGTCAAACATTCTGCCCGCAATTAAGCCACATTCTTTGATGTCTTCGTCACGACGATCGCCAACACCAGCAATGATTCCGATTTTTTTGGTTGCAGATACACTTTGTAAATACTCTTCAACACCTCTATATCCAGAAGGATTGTGAGCAAAATCAATCAAAACTTTGAATTTCTTAAACTCAAAAATATTCATTCTTCCTGGTGTTTGAGCGGCACTTGGAATAAATGTTTTAAGAGACAAACTAATATCTTCTGTTTTGAAACCATACAAATAACTGGCTAAAGTTGCAGCAAGAACATTGGCAATCATAAACTTGGCTTTTCCACCAAGAGTTAACGGCACGTGAGTAGCACGCTCAATTCTGATTTTCCATTCTCCTTTTTTGATGGTTATGAAACCATTTTCGTAAACGGCAACTGTTTTTCCTTCAGCACATAATTTTTTGATTAATGGATTGTCTTCCGATAAACTGAAATAGGCCACATTACAACTTAATTCTCCACCAATTTTTATACAATGCGCATCATCAGCATTTAAAATTGCCCAACCACTTTTTCTAACACTTTTGGCAACGGTAGCCTTTACTCGTGCTAAATCTTCAAGTGTATGAATATCACTTAATCCCAAATGGTCTTCTTGAATATTGGTTATAATTGCTATATCACATTTACTAAATCCTAATCCAGAGCGTAAAATTCCACCTCTTGCGGTTTCCAAAACAGCAAATTCTACTGTTGGATCTCGAAGAACGTATTCGGCACTAATTGGTCCCGTTGTATCGCCTTTTTCCATCATGTGATTTTGAATGTAAATTCCATCAGATGTTGTGAAACCAACTTTATAGCCAATATTTTTTACAATATGAGCTAAAAGTCGGGTAGTGGTGGTTTTTCCATTAGTTCCTGTAACGGCAATTATAGGAATTCTACACGATTTTCCTGGGGGATAAAGCATATCGATTACTGGCGAAGCTACATTTCTTGGTAATCCTTCAGAAGGGGCAAGGTGCATTCTAAATCCTGGCGCCGCATTGACTTCAAGAATAACACCGCCATTTTCTTTTAAAGGTTGCGTTAAATTTTCTGCCATAATATCCACACCGCAAACGTCAAGTCCTATTACTCTTGAAATACGTTCGGCAAGGAATATATTTTCTGGATGCATCATGTCGGTTACATCTACGGAAGTGCCGCCAGTACTAAGATTGGCAGTCGATTTTAAGAATACAATTTCCTCATTTGTAGGAATTGTTTCCAAAGTATAATTCAATCGTTCCAATAAATCTTCGGTATCCCGATCGACATCAATTTGTGTCAACACATTTTCGTGTCCATAACCTCTTCTTGGGTCGAGATTTGTGATGTCAATTAACTCTTGAATGTTGTTTTTTCCATTTCCAACAACGTGTGCAGGAACTCTTTTGGCAGCAGCTACCAATTTATTATCGATAACTAATATTCTAAAATCGAAACCAGTTATGAATTTTTCTACAATAATTCGTCTGCTGTATTCTTTGGCAAAAGCCAATCCAGCAACAGCATCTTCCCAATTGGTAACATTTATAGAAGCTCCTTTTCCGTGATTTCCATCAAGAGGTTTCAAAACAATTGGGTATCCAATTTTTTCTATGGTCGCAGCCAAATCTTCTTCGTCAACACAAATACTTCCGCTTGCCACGGGAATTGATGCCATGTCTAACATTTTCTTTGTCAGCTCTTTATTACAAGCAATATCTACCGCAATACTTGATGTTTTGCAGGTAATTGTTGCCTGAAATCGCATTTGATTGATTCCGTATCCAAGCTGTACCAAGGAATTAGTTCCCAATCGAATCCAAGGAATATCTCTTGCAACGGCTTCCTCTACAATGCTTCCTGTACTTGGTCCAAGGCGAACACGCTCTCTGATTTCACGCATTTTTTGTAAATCGGCTTGCAAATCATATTCGGTTCCTGCAATTAACGCTTCGGCAATTGCAACCGCAGATTCTGCTGCAAAAAGGCCTACATTTTCTTCGGTATAACTAAAAACCACATTATAGGTTCCGGGAGTTTTGGTTTCACGAGTTCTTCCAAAACCTGTTTCCATTCCGGCTAAAGTTTGGATTTCGAGTGCAATATGTTCAATAACATGTCCCATCCAAGTTCCTTTTTCTATTCTTGAAAAGAAACCGCCTCTGCATCCTTCTGAGCATCGATGTTCAATCATTGATGGAAATTGTGCTTCAATTCGTTCTCTAAATCCTTCAATTTTGTTGGTTGGAAATTCTTCCATTTCTTCTAAATCCAAACGCATTTGAATTAGCTTTTTTCTTTGTACACTCCAAATGTTTGGACCACGAAGCGCTTGTATTTTTAGGATTTTCATAATATCGATTTAGGAATGTTAATTGATTTGGGTAATTAATTTTCTAAATGTAAGTAGTATTTGTTGAATTACGAAAATTATTTGTTGGAATATTACATTTATTTAAAAATAAAGCGGTGGGTGTAAATATCTGATGTAAAAAAGTTGTTATAAATACAAATTCTGGACCTTAATAGAATTTAAAATATTTGATTTAGATACAATTACGTTTATTTTAAATTGTGATTATTAAAATTAAAAATTTATTTATTAAAAGGTTAAAAAGTATTTAAAGATTGATTGCGTGTTACTTTGAACATTATAAGTATGAGATTTTGCAGTTGTTACTTTATTTTTAAAGCCTAAAATTAATAACTAGGAAATGATTATTACAATAGCCCCGAGTGAGGCGGTATCCTCGCAGCGAAGCGAAGAGATTGAGCCGAAAGCGGGAATTGCAATTGCTGAAAGATAGGGACAATTCGCTTCAAAATGTCATATTGTCAGAATTTATAATGTCAAATTGGTATATTCCTGACAATTTTTGGGGATTGGTAGTGTGGCATAAAGATTGACTTATGGAAATTGAGTTTAGAAATTAAAATTAAATTTAAATAGAATTAAAATGGGTAAAATAATTGGAATTGATTTAGGAACAACCAACTCTTGTGTTTCTGTAATGGAAGGTAATGAAGCAGTTGTAATTCCTAATGCAGAAGGAAAAAGAACAACACCATCTGTAATTGCTTTTGTAGAAGGCGGTGAAATCAAAGTTGGAGATCCTGCAAAAAGACAAGCAGTAACCAATCCAACGAAAACGGTTGCTTCTATCAAACGTTTTATGGGACATTCTTTCGCTGAAATTACAGCTGAAGCCAAAAGAGTTCCGTATTCTGTAGTTAAAGGAGACAACAACACACCTCGTGTAGATATTGATGGTCGTTTGTATACGGCACAAGAATTGTCAGCAATGACACTTCAAAAAATGAAAAAAACGGCTGAAGACTATTTAGGTCAAACCGTTACGGAAGCAGTTATTACTGTTCCTGCATACTTTAACGATGCACAACGTCAGGCTACGAAAGAAGCAGGAGAAATTGCTGGTTTGAAAGTTATGCGTATTATCAACGAGCCTACTGCTGCAGCGTTAGCGTATGGTTTAGATAAAAAAGGAGTAGATCAAAAAATTGCTGTTTATGATTTAGGTGGTGGTACTTTTGATATTTCTGTTTTGGAATTAGGAGACGGAGTTTTTGAAGTATTGTCAACCAATGGAGATACACACTTAGGTGGAGACGATTTTGACCAAACAATCATTGACTGGTTGGCAGATGAATTCAATGCTGAAGAAGGAATAGATTTGCGTGTTGACCCAATGTCATTGCAACGTATTAAAGAAGCTGCTGAAAAAGCGAAAATTGAATTGTCATCTTCTGCTGAAACAGAAATCAATTTGCCTTACGTTACTGCTACGGCTTCAGGACCAAAACACTTGGTTAAAAAATTGACAAGAGCTAAATTTGAGCAATTGTCGGATTCATTAGTAAAACGTTCTATGGCACCTGTTGCAAAAGCGTTGAAAGATGCAGGTTTATCTGTTTCTGATATTGATGAAGTGATTTTAGTTGGTGGTTCTACACGTATGCCAAAAATTGCTGAAGAAGTTGAAAAATTCTTTGGTAAAAAAGCGTCAAAAGGAGTAAATCCTGATGAGGTTGTGGCAATTGGAGCAGCTATTCAAGGTGGAGTTCTTTCTGGAGATGTAAAAGATGTATTGTTATTGGACGTTACCCCTTTATCTTTAGGAATTGAAACTATGGGTGGTGTTATGACTACATTAATTGAGTCGAATACAACTATTCCAACAAAAAAATCTCAAATATTCTCTACAGCTGCAGATTCTCAACCAACAGTTGAACTTCACGTTCTTCAAGGTGCAAGAGCAATGGCTGCTGACAACAAGACTATTGGTCGTTTTAACTTAGATGGTATTCCACCAGCACCAAGAGGAGTTCCTCAAATTGAGGTTACTTTTGATATTGATGCGAATGGTATCATCAAAGTTTCTGCAACAGATAAGGGAACTGGAAAATCGCACGATATTCGTATCGAAGCTTCTTCTGGATTGACATCTGAAGAAATCGAAAGAATGAAAAAAGATGCTGAAGCAAATGCTGGAGCAGATAAAATCGCAAGAGAAAGAGTAGAAAAATTGAACGAAGCAGACGGAATGATTTTCCAAACTGAAAGCCAATTGAAAGAATTAGGTAGCAAACTATCTGATGAAAACAAAACAGCAATCGAATATGCATTGACAGAATTGAGAATGGCACACCAATCTCAAGATATTGCAGCAATCCAATCAGGATTAGACAATATCAATGCAGCTTGGAAAGTAGCTACAGAAGCTATGTACGCTCAAGGAGAACAAGGTCAACAAGCCGAAGCGCAACCACAAGAAGCGCAAGGTGACAATGTTCAAGATGTGGACTACGAAGAAGTTAAATAAGCAGAGAACCTGTTTTTTACATACCAAAAGAGGCTGTTCGATTTGAACAGCCTCTTTTTTTATTTATTAAAGTTATTAAAACTTATAGCGAACTCCTAAAGCAATATCAGAGCCATAATTATTTTCATAATAACCGTGTCCTCCAATTTCAGGTCTCAAATCTAATGATAATAGTAATGGAAAATCAAAATTATATTCAATTCCAATATCACCAGCAGCATAAACAAAAGTGCCACTGTCTTTGAATCCAGAAATATCAGAATTCCAATTTCCTAAACCTCCACCAACTCCTGCATACCAATTGAATCCTTGGTCAATATTCCAAACCCATTGGTATAAACCCGTTAATTTAATAGCACTAATATTATGACTACTTCTCCAACCTAAATCTAATTCTAATCGGTTGTTGGAAGTTAATTTCCTCTGAAAGGAAACCTCAGACCCAAAACCATCATTAGAACCCAATCGCAAACCTAAAGCATTTTCCGAAATGTTTTGAGCGTTTGCAATAATTGCAAATCCAAATAACAATGTTGTCGATAATAGGAGCTTTTTCATAGTTAATTTTATTTAAATGTTTATA
>CANIFM010000004.1 GCA_947466955.1 Bacteroidota bacterium | reverse complement strand
TTAGTATTAAATCCAAAAATAGTATTGTTCACAGATTCTTGACCATAACTCGATTTTTGAGTAAACGGTTTTTCTGTCATTTTTAAAAATGTAGCACCTATTAAAAACTTTTCTGATATTTTATGTTCCACATTGAAACCCATAAATCTCCGGGTTTGTTGCCCAAAAACAGCATTGTTTTCTAGAGAAACATTAATTGGAGTATTGGATGCTTGAAGCGATGCGTCTAAAATTTGAACACGCCCCAATTGATAATTCACACTATAATCGATACCTTCAACCAAAACGCGTCCGCCAGCAGTTACAACAACGGAACCCTTTGGAACATTGAAAGCACCAATTGGGATTCCTTCTCCACCAGAAGATTTGAATTTTCCTTTTAATTGAAATTTGTTTTTATCGCTTTCTTGCAATGCTGTCGCTTGAGATTGACGATACAAATTTCTGTAAACATATTTCTTTTGATTGGCATTATAGTCTAAAATATTATTTGGATCTCCATTATAATCTCTATTACTATCATCTCTTAACTTCTCGAATAAATATTTTCCAAAAGGTTCTACTGTTGTAAATATTATTCTACCATTTTGAGAATCCACTGTAAGTCCTGGGATAAAATCAAAAAATCCGTCTCCGCCAGCTTGTGGGTCATTGTTAGAATTTAATTTATCAACATTAAAAACCTTTAATAAAGGGGTAGAAGTTACTAAATCCTGAGGTTGAGGTAGTGGTGAAACTATATTAATATAATTCAAAGGTGATGGATCCGTATAAAGGATATTGAATTTAAAATCAGCTTGTTGCAATTGAAAAGCACCCGGAATTTGATAAATATTTTTCATCATCAAGTTCCAAATAGGTCTTGTAATATGAGTTGTTGGATTTTCAACACTTGTCAAATTACTTTTAAGCAGTTTCAAAATTAAACTTTGAGTTGTAATTGTTGTTGGCTGAGTATTTCCTGGCGTTACTCCACCTGTTTCTGTTGCTTGCACTCCATCGGTTCCAAATTCACCAACTTGATAAACAACATCCCCAACAGTATATTGGTAAGCAACTGCCAAAACTTCATCGTTTGTTAATTTTTGTTGTAATGAAATGTATCCCAACTGTGGATGAAATGTAAATTCAGAAGCATTTAATTTTCTGGCATTTTCCAATTTAGAATAGTCTTGACCTTCACTAACCGTAATGCCGTTAAATCCTGAGCTTGCAGTTACAATTTCTCTAATATTCCCATTTAAAAACCCTCCATTATCAATTAATGCTGGATTATATTTATTATTTTTATTGTCTGATGGCGAGTTAGTTGGGCTAATAAAAAAACCTGTAGATGGATTTACAACTACAATTTCATTGTCATTTAACCCCGTCAATTGGGATTCTCCTAAATCCTGAAGCGCAATAATATTTCTTAGATTATTATTGGTAGTTGTAACACGATTTTGTCGGTTTGTAATCCAAACTTCTACTCGTGTAATTTGAACTCTACTATCAACATAAGGATAATTTTTTAGTGATATATCGTATTTGTTTCTAAAATATTGAGACAAGAAAAAGTGACGATCCGCATCGTAATCTAATGCAAATAACTCAAAATTCTGAATGGTTCCGCCACCTTGAGAAGTAACCGATTTTGTTTGTGATTTTTGTTCAGAAAATACTCCCGTAACTGTTGTTTTGCCAAATTGAAGTTGCGCTTTTACACCAAATAAACTTTGAGCACCTCGAATTAAAGAAGTATTCAAAGGCATACTGACATTTCCAACTTCTATTTTTTGAATTATATCATCTTCATTGGCTTTCAAATCGTGATTGTATTCCAATTTGATAAGGTTTTGAAAAGCAAAAGTTGATTGTGTATCATAATTAGCATTTACACTCAATCTCGTTCCCACTTTTCCCATTAAACTCATGCTTATTCTTTGATTAAAATCAAAAGTAGTACTTGATCTATTTCTCGGAGAAAAGGAAGGATTATCTTGTCTTGTATATCGTGCACCCAAATCCATTTCTACAGAACCTGTTGGTTTAACGTCAATTGTATTGCCTCCAAAGATGGTTTCAAAAAAACTATTATTCACATAATATCTTGGTAATAAATCTTTTTTAGCAGCTTCACTCCCCTCCTTTTTCCCATCAATAGCATCTAATTTTTTTCTAAAATAAGTACGCATCGATTCCTTCAAAACCATCGCATTGTATTCTTTTGGAGTAAGAATTACAGGATAATTAATTGAAAACCCACTAACAGAACTTGTAAAAACGTATCGGTCTGTCAATGGATCATAAACATATAAATTAACAACACTAGGAGGATTTGGAATACCTATTTGACCCGTTGAATATCCCATTTTAGTTGAATCTTGAACCGCTTCGTTAACTTGTGCTTGCAGTGTAAAATCAAAAAGTAAAACAAGTAAGAAAACACTTGTTTTTATGAGTAAATTTAGATTTTTTATATAAAATGTTTTCAAGTATTATAAATTTTTTAAGGCTAATTTTATGATGTTTTCCACTGTGGCATCAGGATTTTCTTTAACGATTTTTTCCACCACTCGCTCGGCAGATTTTCTAATGAAACCCAAAACCTCCAAAGCAGATAACGCTTCATCTTTATTTGTATTGCTTTGACTCATAGAAACTTCGTCTAAATCATACAATTTTAACACTTTGTCTTTTAAATCCAATATTACTCTTTGCGCTGTTTTACTTCCAATGCCTTTTATAGATTGAATGGTAACTACATCTGCGGAAGCAATTGCATGTATAATTTGTTTTGGCTCCAATGAAGACAACATAGTTCTTGCAATGCTTGCGCCAATTCCAGAAACAGAAAGCAGCATTTTAAAAATTTCACGTTCCGACTTTTCTACAAATCCAAAAAGTGTATGGGAATCCTCTTTTATTTGAAGATACGTAAATAATTTTATAGCTTCTGAAGCGGGAAGTAAGGAATACGTGTGCAAAGAAATATTGACGTGATACCCTACTCCATTGCAATCAATAATGACTTCTGTAGGTGTTTTTTCTACTAATTTTCCTTGTAAGTGTGCTATCATTTTATTAAGTAATTTTCAAATATAAGAAAAATCTTCAATTGAAAATATTCTTAGTCATTATATATAGTGCTTTTTTGAAACAAACTATTTTATTTTATTTCTCTTGTCTTTTTCCTGCGCATCTACTACGGCAACGGCAACCATATTAACCATTTCTTCGACACTTGCTCCGAGTTGAAAAATGTGAACAGGTTTATCCATTCCAAGCATTATTGGACCAATAGAATCAACTTTGTACAATTCTTTCAATAATTTATAGGTAATATTTGCCGATTCTAAATTGGGAAAAATTAAAGTATTCACTTTTTTTCCTGCCAATTTTGAGAATGGAAATTTATCTTTTAGCATTTCTGGATTCAAAGCAAAATCGGCTTGAAGTTCTCCGTCAACTTGTAATTCAGGATGATTTTCATGTAAAAATTTAACTGCTTCTCTAACTTTATTAGCACTTTCATTTGTTGAAGAACCAAAATTAGAATAAGAAATCATTGCAATTACGGGCTCTAAGCCAAACATTCGAACTGTTTTTACAGTCATCAAGGCAATTTTTGCTAAATCATCTGCAGATGGATTTGGATTTATAGCCGTATCCGATAAAAACATAGGACCTCGATTGGTCATCATCATATTGGTAGTTGCAACCAATGAAATACCTGGTGCTTTATCAATTAATTGTAAAATAGGTTTTACAACCGATGGATAACTTCGTGAATATCCAGAAACCATAGCATCTGCATCGCCTTCATTGACCATCATTGCAGCAAAATAATTACGCTCTCGCATCCATTTTTGAGCATCTAAAAGGGAAATCCCTCTTCGCTGTCTCGATTTCCAGAAAATATCGGCGTAATGATTTCTTCTTTTATCTTCTCCATTTGTTTTTGGGTCAAATATCGGAACGTCTGCATCAAAACCAATTTCTGCTTTTAATTCTAATATAATTTCTTTATTTCCCAATAAAATTGGAAAGGCAATTTTATCTTCATAAGCTATTTGAGCTGCTTTCAAAACATCAAGATGATCAGCTTCCGCAAATACAACTCGTTTTGGATCCGTTTTCGCTCTATTTGCCAAAAGGCGCACCATTTTATTGTCAGAACCTAATCGGTCTAATAATTCCTCTTCATATTTTTTCCAATCTAAAATGGGATGCAACGCAACTCCTGATTCCATTGCAGCTCTTGCTACTGCTGGCGCAACGGTAGAAATCAACCGTGGGTCAAATGGTTTTGGAATAATATAATCACGCCCAAAAATTAATTTAGTTTCTCCATAAGCAATATTCACTTGCTCTGGAACCGATTCTTTTGCTAAGGCAGCCAATGCTTTCACAGCCGCCATTTTCATAGCTTCATTAATTTTTGTAGCTCGAACATCTAAAGCACCTCTGAAAATATAGGGAAATCCAAGTACATTGTTCACTTGATTTGGATGATCTGAACGCCCAGTTGCCATAATTATATCTTTCCTTGTGGCAATTGCAACATCATAATCAATCTCTGGAATTGGATTTGCCATTGCAAAAACAATTGGATCTTTTGCCATTCCGAGTAACATATCTGGCGATAAAATATTTCCTGCAGAAAGTCCTAAGAAAACATCTGCTCCCAAAAGAGCTTCTTTTAAATTTGTGTTTTTTAATCCTTTTGAATATTTTTTTTGTAAATCGGACAAGTCAGTTCTGTCACTTGACAAAACTCCATCTTTATCAAACATAATAATTTTATCAGGATTTACGCCCAATAAAACATATAAATTTGCACAAGCCAAAGCTGCTGAACCCGCTCCAGATATAACAATTTTTACAGTTTCAATTTTCTTCTTTGCTAATTCTAATGCATTCAATAAAGCTGCCGAAGAAATAATCGCTGTTCCGTGTTGATCGTCATGCATTACAGGAATATTCAACTCTTCAACCAAACGTCTTTCAATTTCAAAAGATTCCGGGGCTTTAATATCTTCAAGGTTTATTCCCCCAAAAGTAGGCGCAATGTTTTTCACGGTTGCAATAAAAGCTTCAATATCTTTGGTGTCAACTTCAATATCAAAAACATCAATATCAGCGAATATTTTGAACAACAAAGCCTTTCCTTCCATCACTGGTTTTGAAGCTTCGGGACCAATGTCACCAAGACCTAAAACGGCAGTTCCATTAGTAATTACGGCTACTAAATTGCCTTTAGCAGTATATTTATAAACGTTATTAACGTCTTTTGCAATTTCTAAACAAGGTTCCGCAACTCCTGGAGAATAAGCCAATGACAAATCTCTTTGAGTAGCATATTTTTTTGTTGGAACCACTTGAATTTTCCCAGGTGTTGGTTTGGCGTGGTATAATAACGCTTCTCTTCTTTTATTGTGATTATCCATTTCAATGTTAGTTTTAACATACAAAGATAAAAGTAAGAATTGAATTATAAACTCTTTATTAATGATTGTTTTTGAAATTAATTTATCGAAAGGGCTTGTTCAAATGTCAAAGATGCATTTTATCGGGGATATTTACTTTTCATCGGTTTATTTAATCAAACATATTTTAAATAGAATACAAATGTTATTTTTATAACTATATATACTTATAAAAAAGTTAAACTTGATATATTAAACAATATAAATTTAAAAGTTACCGTTAAAAGAAGGGATTCTATTACAAAGAAACTAGCCTATTTATTCAATTAAATTTCACTTTAAATAAAACCTAAATGACTATGTTATTACAGGAAATAAAAACACGTTCTCCTCAAAAAACAATTGAATTGGTTTACAGTGGCAATGACTATTTCTTGCGATTAGAAGAATTAATTAATGAATCCAAAAAGGAATTACACATACAAACTTACATTTTTGACACCGATTCAACGGGTTTAAGAATCGTTGAAGCCTTGAAAAAAGCTGCCAATCGAGACGTGAAAATCTATTTGCTTTTAGATGGATTTGGTTCCAACTCATTTTCATCAAATATTGTAAAAGAACTGCGATATTACGGTGTAAATGTTCGTTTTTTTTCCCCTTTATTTTCTTTAAATTCTTTTTATATCGGACGCAGATTGCATCAAAAAGTAGTCGTTTCTGATGGTAAAAAAGTATTGATTGGAGGAATAAATATTGCCGATAAATACCATACAAGTTCCTTTGAAACTCCTTGGCTTGACTATGCAATTGAAATAGAAAGCAAAGTGGCTAGACCTGTTCAACAAATTTGCAGAAATTTTTATTTCAAAAAAAGAAAGGTACGGAAAAGTAAAATTGAAGCTACTATTTTTGATAAAGAACCAATTGCTGTTAGAATATTACAAAACGATTGGTTGAATAGAAAAAATGAGGTTCAAAAAGAATATGTGAAAGCGATTTCAAACGCTCAAAAAGAAATTGTAATTGTTGGTAGTTATTTTTTCCCAGGAAGAAAAATTGCTTGGGCATTAAAAAAAGCATCAAAGCGAAACGTACCTATAACATTGATAGTTTCTGGAATTTCTGATTTACCATTTTTAAGAAGCGCCTCCCTATATTTGTATTCCCTTTTATTGAAATATAATATTGAAATATACGAATGGAATAAATCGGTTTTACATGGAAAAGCAGCGGTTATAGATAGAAAATGGACAACCATTGGCTCCTTTAATATGAATAATTTAAGTTCTTTTGGAAGTATCGAAATGAATGTGGAAGTTAAATCGGAATCTTTTTCTGAGAAATTTTTATTGGATTTAGATAAAATAATTGTGCAATGCACCAAAATAACTCCAGAAACATTAAAAAAGAGAGATGGTTTTTTTACAAGGTATTCTAACTTATTGTCTTATTTTTTCATAAGAATTGTGGTAATTATTATGACTTTTTTTACAAAAAACAGGTTTTTGAAATCGTTTTAATTTGAAAGAGTAAATAACAACCTTCTCAAAATAAAAAAACTCCTCAATTTGTTGAGGAGTTTTTTGTTGGTCTACTAGGACTCGAACCTAGAACGACTGCACCAAAAACAGTTGTGTTACCATTACACCATAGACCAATTCCGTTGCTGTTAAGCGAGTGCAAATTTAATCGAAATTTTAAGTTCCACAAATTTTTTAGGTAAAAAAATTAAAAATAAATATTTAGCATTTCTTTAAGCAAAAAAACATTTTCTTTGTACATCTAAAAATCAAAGTAAAATTCATACTATAAATATGACAAACTTCAACTTCAATAAATGGAATACCATTTTAGGCTGGATCACATTTGCAATAGCATTAACAACCTACACGCTCACCGTTGAACCCACTATGAGTTTCTGGGATTGCGGGGAATATATCGCCACAGCTGCAAAATTAGAAGTCGGACATCCACCTGGAGCACCTTTGTTTCAGATGATTGGCGCTTTCTTTGCAATGTTTGCAACCGATGCAGAACACGTTGCCCTAATGGTAAATATGATGTCGGTTTTCTCAAGTGCCTTCACAATTTTATTCCTGTTTTGGTCGTCAACATTACTTATTAGAAAGATAGTTTCTTCAATTTCTGACTCAAATTCTGAAAATGAAGCGGTAGAGCCAATCTCAAAAAATAATGCAATTGTAATATTAGGAAGTTCATTTATTGGTGCTTTGGCATATACTTTTTCAGATAGTTTCTGGTTTAATGCCGTTGAAGCGGAAGTTTATGCAATGGCAACTTTGTTTATAGCATTGTTGTTTTGGCTCGGTTTGCGATGGGAACAAGATATGAATACGCCACGAGGAAACAGATGGTTGCTATTGATTTCATTGGTAATTGGACTTTCTTTCGGCGTTCACTTTATGGCATTATTGACTATTCCTGCGATTGGATTTTTATATTTCTTCAAAAATTATAAAACTGTAACGGTTAAAAATTTCATCATTGCCAATGTTGTTGTCGTTGCCGTTTTGTTATTTATCTTCAAATTATTATTGCCTTTGACAATGGCATTTTTCGGAAAAGCGGAGATTTTTATGGTCAATGAAATGGGATTGCCGTTTGATTCTGGGACTATTTTCGTGACATTATTATTGATAAGTTTGTTTTATTTTGGAATTAAATACACAAAATCAAAAGGATATGTTCAGATTAACACTTTAATTCTGTGCATATTATTCATCTTCATTGGTTTTTCAACTTGGATGATGTTGCCCATTCGCGCTAATGCAAATACCGTAATCAACGAAAATAAACCATCAGATGCAGCAGAAGTTTTAGCGTATTATAACAGAGAACAATACGGCGTTAACCCATTGTTTTATGGACCTCAATACTCAGATACTTTTGCAGGTTTGGATAAAGAAACCCCTTATTTAGACAAAGCACCCAATTACGAAAGAGATTATAAAACAGGAAAATATATCATTACCAATAATTTTAAAAACGCAGAACAAAACAGTGACGACAATCACAAAGCGATTTTACCCCGATTATGGAGCACGGAGCACGTAGAAAATTATATGAATTTTACGCATCCGTTAGAATTTAAAATCGACCCAAATCATCCATATGAAGACGAATTAGGCGAATATGGAATCGATGTAAATAAATTAACCGAAGAAGAAGTTGGAAAAGCAACGGCGCAATTACGCAATGAAGTTGAGAAAACTGTTGCGGAATTTAGAGCTGCTTATGCTGCCAAAAAAATAGATAATGAAGGTTATATTTCTTTCTTGAAAAGTTATGGCGATTACTTAATCATTGAAAAACCAACCACAGTTGATAATTTCAGCTTTATGTTTGAATACCAATTTGGATATATGTATTGGAGGTATTTAATGTGGAATTTCACGGGTCGTCAAAATGACAATCAAGGAAATTATGATACAATAGATGGAAATTGGTTGAGCGGAATTAATTTTATCGACGAAGCACATTTAGGTTCACAAGTAGATTTGCCTTCGGATACATTGAACAATAAAGGTAGAAATGTCTATTATTTCATTCCGTTTTTACTGGGAATTATCGGATTATTATACCACGCTAAAAAAGACCAAAAGAGTTTTTATGTACTTTTAGTTTTGTTTTTATTCACAGGATTGGCATTGAAAGTTTATTTGAACGAAAGACCTTTTGAACCTCGTGAAAGAGATTATGCTTTGGTAGGTTCGTTTTATGTTTTCGCCATTTGGATTGGAATTGGCGTATTTGCAATTTACGATTATTTGAAGAATTATTTACAACCAAAAATTGCTGGACCGCTTGTTCTTGCTGTAACTTTGATTGGTGCGCCAGCTTTAATGGCAACGCAAAACTGGGATGATCACGACCGTTCTGGAAAATATACCGCGATTGCATTGGCAAAAAATTATCTGAATTCTTGTGATAAAAATGCAATTTTATTTACCATTGGCGACAACGATACGTTCCCACTTTGGTACGCTCAAGAAATTGAGAATGTGAGAACGGACATCAAAATTGTAAATACGAGTTTGTTTATGACCGATTGGTATATTGATCAAATGAAAAGCAAATCGTATAAATCTGATGGTTTGCCGATTTCGTTTACACACGACCAATATGTTGGAGATAAATTGGATTATATCGTTTACAATCAATTAACGGAAGCGCGTTGGGACATTAAAAGTTTTATGGAATTTGCAAAAAGCAACGATCCAAAAACAATTGTTGATATGCAAAATGGACAAAAAGTTCATTTTTATCCAACCAATAAAATCCGACTTCTAATTGACAAAAACAACATCATTAAGAACAAAGTGGTCAATCCAAAATTCTATGATTCCATCGTTCCTTATATTGATATTGACATAAAAGGAAGAGCGATTTACAAAAACCGTTTGATGATGTTAGACATTGTTGCCAATAATAATTGGAAACGACCAATCTATTTTTCGCCTGGAAGCTTTGGCGATGATGATTATATTTGGATGAAAGATTACCTTCAATTGGATGGAATGGTTTACAAATTAGTTCCTATAAAAACGCCGTTGCCAAAAGATGCGAGCCAACATGATATGGGTTCAATTGATTCAGATGTTATGTACAATTTGATAATGAAATGGGATTGGGGCAACGGTGATAGTTCAAAAATTTACCACGATCCTGAAACACGCAGAAATAGTATTTCCTACAGAACCAACATTTCAAGGTTAATGGAACAGCTAATTAACGAAGGGAAATTTGCGAAGGCGGAAAAAGTAATTGATTTGGGAATGGCAAAAATGCCTTTGAAATATTACGATTATTACACTATGGTTGAGCCTTTTGCAAGTGGTTATTATGCTATTGGTAAAAAGGAAAAAGCACGTAAATTGCTTAATGAATTAACGGCAAAATACAAAGAGCAACTGAAATATTATGGCACTTACAAACCATCGGATTTAGGTTCTGTAGCAATGGAAGTTGTCACTAATATTGAGCGTTACAGAAGTTTATTGGAAGTGATGAAAAATAATGAGGCCGTATCATTTTACAACGAAAACAAAAAGGTTTTCAATATGTATAATAAAATGTTTGAGCGATTTGGTCGTGATAATGAATAGAAGCATTTCTGAGCAAATATATAGATTAAATTAAACACAGATTTCACAGATTAGCACAGATTTTTCTATGTGAATTTGTGAAATCTGTGTTTATGCTACTTTTGCTTCGTGGCTTATTTTTTAAATAAAATTCAAGTTTTATGAGTTTCTATTGGATAAAAACAAATTTCATAGTTAAGAAAATATTCTCAAAATACATTTGGGATGTCCCGAACAATGAAAAAAAAGTATATCTCACTTTTGATGATGGGCCAACGCCAGAAATCACCGAATGGACTTTATCACAATTAGAAAAATTTGAAGCCAAAGCCACCTTTTTTTGCATTGGTGACAACATAAATAAGTTTCCAGAAATCTTTAATTCGGTACTTTCAAAAGGACATTCTGTGGGAAATCACACTTTCAATCATTTGAAAGGTTGGGAAACTTCCGCTAAAGAGTATGTTGAAAACGTACTGCTTTGTCAGGAAGCAATTTCGAAACATTCTAAAATAGAAAATCTAAAACCTGAAATCTTCAGACCGCCTTACGGAAGAATAAAATGCAGGCAAGCGAAAGAATTACGCAATTTGGCATATAAAATTATTATGTGGGACATTCTCACTGCCGATTTTGACGCTGACGTAACTCCAGAAAAATGTTTGCAGAATGTATTGAAAAATGTAACTACAGGCAGTATTATTGTATTTCACGATAGCAAAAAAGCGTTCCGAAATTTAGAATATGCGTTACCAAAAACGTTAGAATTCTTGAAAGAAAAAGGATTTTCCTTTGCTATTTTGGAATAAATCTAAAAAAAAGTAAAAAATAATGGGAATTAGAATGAAAAAAGTGGTTATTTTTTCAAATAAAAGGTAAATTAATACTTAAAAAGGAATTTTTGAGCCTAGAGTTGCTCTTGAACAAGACCAATAATTGTGTTGGCATCAAGCTCACCAGATTGTCTCCAAACCATTTGACCTTCTTTGTAAATCATCAAAGTTGGAAGTCCTTTGATTCGTAAAGCATCGGCTAATTCTTGATTTTTATCAACGTCAATTTTAATGACTTTAGCTTTGTCACCAAGGGCTGCCGCCACATCTCTAATAACAGGATGCATAGAAACCGATGGCTCGTTCCATTCCGTGTAAAAATCAATTAGCACTGGCAATTGAGTATTTATAAGTTCTCCAAATTTTGACATAAAACCAAAAATTTAATATAATTTAGACTTCTGAATAGAGATAATACGGTACAAATATAAGGAATTTAACATATTACACTGTATATTTTCCTTTTTTTAGTTCTATAACAGTAATTTCTGGCATTATTCCAACACGTCCAGGATAAGCGTGAAAACCAAATCCTCTGTTCACATAAACGTATCTTCCTTTGTTTTCGTATAAACCAGCCCATTGTTTATAGACATATTGCGCCAAACTCCACTTTATAAATCCTGGAATTTCAATACCAAATTGCATTCCGTGCGTGTGTCCAGATAATGTTAGATGAAAATGTTTTTCGTGATTTTTCACTTCATATTCCCAATGTGACGGGTCGTGACTCATTAAAATCTTGAAATCATCCTTAGTCAAATTGGCGGAAGCCAAATTAATATCGCCTACTTTTTTGAAATTATTACCCCAATTTTCAACGCCTACAAGGGCAATTTTATCTTCGCCTTTTTGGATAAATGTATGCTCGTTCAATAAAAGTTTAAAATCAATTTGTCCGTATAAATCTTTAATAGCTTCAAAATTATCAACTTTTTCTTGTTCTGTTGGCCAAGTTACATATTCGCCATAATCGTGATTTCCAAGAACGGAAAATTTCCCATATTCGTGTTTTTTAATTCGATTGAAAGTGTCAATCCAAGGATGCATTTCTTTGGCATCTGTATTTACGATATCACCTGTAAACAAAATCATATCCGAATTTTGTTCGTTTACCAAATCAATAGCGTAATTTATCTTATCGGGATTGTCAAAACTTCCGCTGTGAACATCCGAGATTTGAGTAATTGTGAAACCATCAAAAGCATCTGGTAAATCGGGATAAAAAATTTGCTGTTTGATTACTTTATAATTGTATTTTCCTTTTGTAACGGCATAAATTAATGATAAAAAAGGAACTGCTGCCAATCCCAAACCTATTTGACTGACGAATTTTCGTCTTGAAGCAAGGAAATCAATTTCACTGTTATAATTTGAAAAATAATTCACCGTTCCCGCACCAATTCTAAAAATATCCTCGCCCATTAATACTAATGCCATTACGATTTTTGGGATGTAAACTAATAAAAGAAGTCCCATCGTGTACATCGTTTGCTTGGTTTGACCAACGGATCGGTCGAATTGCATAAAGGAATAAACGATAAAAATTAGAAGAAAAAAACTGATAATTTGGTAGGAAACCAGCATCCATTTCAACTTGAGTAAAGTTCGTAATGCTTGGTAGGCGTAAATGTCGATAATCAATAAAATTAGACACAATAAAAGTATGCGAAAAACCATTTAAATAAAATTTTACACAAAATAACGACTAAATTAGTAAAAAGATACTTCTGTTAAATAAAAATTAACTCCAATTGTAGCTTAAGCCTTATAATACAAATAGATACCACAAAAAAAAGCTGATAAATTTCTTTACCAGCTTTTTCAATAATTAACTTTTATTTGAGTAAACTCAGCAAAAAAGGTTTTAATTATTTTTTTGCTTTTGGAGCTTCAACTTTAGTTGCTTCAGCTTTTGGAGCATCAGCTTTTTTCTCAGCTTTAGCTTTTTTAGCGTGTTTTGCAGCTTTTACTTCTTTAGCAGGAGCAGTTTTAGCTGGTTCAGTTTGAGCATTTACCATTACAGTTGTTCCTAAAAGAACAGCAACTAACATGATTACTTTTTTCATAATGTAAGATTTAATAATTAATAATTTGATTATTTTATGATACAAATGTAGGCTCGTAAAATGAAGTTTAAATGAAGATTTGCCCTTGAAAAAAAGTTTAACTTTTGTTTATGATTTTGCCTTTTTTGGGAAAATTAATTGAAATGTAGTTCCGTCGTTTGGTATTGAATTTACCTCAATTTTAAAGTGATGAAAATGCGCAATACTATCGGCTATAGCCAAACCAAGTCCGTGTCCCTCTTGTGCCGAATTGATTTGGGCAAATCGGTTGAATATTTTACTAATTTGCTTTTCATTCATCCCAATTCCAGTGTCAGAAATGGATAAAATGTAGTTTTCATTTGAAAATTCATCGCTTATTTTTATGCTTCCTTGGGTTTTATTGTATTTGATTGCATTGACAATTAAATTAAATAAAAGGATATGAATTAAGGTTTTGTTGCCTAAAAATTCAAAATTAGATTCAAGATTCATTGAAAAAGTCAACTCATTTTCTTCGATTCTATCCTTTAAATCATCCTTTAAATCAAATAGTAATTCCTTCAGATTTATGGTTTCATTGGCAACATATTGATGGTTTTCAATTCTTGAAATAAGCAGCAAATTATTGATAATTTTCTTCAACATATCTAATGTTTTCAACGAACCTGCAATTTTATCAATTGCATCATCATCCAAAGAATTGTTTTGTAGTAAGTTTTCAAATTTGTTTTTCAAAATGGCAATTGGCGTCAATAATTCGTGAGAAACATTGGCAATAAACTGTTTTTCTTTTTTGAAAAGTTCACTAATTCTGTACATCATTTGATTCAAAACCGAATCCAATTCTTGAAAATCTGTCGAATGTGTTTTTATTGGGGTATGATCAAAAATATCGGGTTCATTAACTCTTCTTATTTTAGTGTCAATAATTTTATAAAATGGTTTTAATAGGTATTCAATGAAAAAAGTATCCATCAAAAAAGTAACAACCAAGATGATGAAAAGCACAATTAGAATGAAAAATCGAATGGTGAAAGTAAGGTCTTTAATTTCGCTCAAGCTACTTCCGATTTCTAATCGGTACGCCATTTTTTCATAAATAAAATCATATTGCAAAATTCTATAATCATTTTCTTCCCCTTCAATTATGCGCGGTTCAGTAATGAAAATGGTTTTGTTTGGGGCAAATTGTTTTGGCAATCGTGATAATTGAAGAAATTCACTGTGCAAAGTTGAAAAACTAGCATACGTTTCAGTTTTGTCATTTCGTTCAATAAAATCATTGATTTCTTCTTTATCTAAATGGCTAATGAATTTTTGCTTTTTTTCTATTAAATCTTTATTGGCATTGTGATAAATTACTTTTTCGACTAATATTGGAAGTGTAAACCATAAAACTAAAATTACGATTAATCGGGTAAGTGCATTAAATATAGCAAGTTGAAGTTTTATTTTCACAATAAATGATTAAACGTTAATTCTATAACCTACATTTCTAACTGTTTCAAACCATTCTAATGAAGTGTGTTTGTCTAATTTTTTTCTAAGATTTCGAACGTGAACATCAATAAAATTGGAATCAGAATTGACTTCAAGAATGTCGCCCCAAATATGTTCTGTTAATTGTAATCTTGTAATTACTCGGTTTTTATTCAAAACTAAATATTGAAAAACATCAAATTCTTTCTTGGTCAATTTAATCTGAATGTCATTAAAACTCACTTTGTAATCTTGCATTTGCAAAACAAATCCGTGAATTTTTAACTCATTAATAGTAAAACCGCTCATTCTTCGGATAATTGCAAACAAGCGAGCGCCCAATTCTGTTAATGCGAACGGCTTTGTCAGATAATCATCAGCACCAAGTTGCAACCCGTTTATTCTATCGTCCAATTCGCCACGAGCAGTCAAAATTATTACCGCAATATTAGATTCTGTTTTTCTGATAGTTTTCAAAATATCAAAACCACTTCCGTCGGGCAAGCACAAATCAAGAAGCATTGCATCATAATTATTGACGCTAATTTCCTCTAATGCTTCCTCACAATTTTTCGCCCATTTACACAAGTAGCCATTTTTAGAAAGATAATCTAAAACTTCAATAGCTAATTCCTGGGAATCTTCAACGATGAGAATATTCATATAAAAATTTGATTTAAACCTTTGTAAAAATATTCATTTATAGAAGCATTGATTTTTATTTTGAAATAAATTAATTAAATTTTAACGGTAGAAGTCAACTTTAGAAATCGTTTGTTTATTTTTACAAATTAAATTATACCTTATTATATATGTCAGCTCAAAAACGATTGTTTCTCCTCGATGCTTATGCTTTAATTTTTCGTGGTTATTATGCTTTTATAAAAAACCCAAGAATAAATTCAAAAGGTTTGGATACTTCTGCAATTATGGGATTTATGAATTCGTTGATGGATGTGATAAAACGTGAAAAACCAGATCATTTGGCGGTAGCATTTGACAATGGCGGAAGTCAATTGAGAAATGAGATTTTCCCAGAATACAAAGCCCATCGCGAAGCAACTCCTGACGCTATTAAAATTGCAGTTCCTTATATTCAAGAATTATTGAAGGCGATGCACATTCCGATTATTGAGGTAAAAGGCTATGAAGCGGATGATTTAATCGGTACAATTGCTAAACAAGCGGAAAAACAAAACTATAAAGTTTTTATGGTTACGCCCGATAAAGATTTTGCACAATTGGTTTCTGAAAACATATTTATGTACAAACCAGCCCGAATGGGAAATGGAATTGAGATTTGGGGAATTCCTGAAGTTCTTGAAAAATTTGAAATTGAAAGACCAGACCAAGTAATCGATTTCTTAGGAATGATGGGCGATGCAGCCGATAATATTCCTGGACTTCCGGGTGTTGGTGAAGTTACAGCCAAGAAATTATTGAAAGAATTTGGCACGATGGAAAATCTTTTGGCTAATACCGATAAGCTAAAAGGGAAAATGAAAGAGAATATTGAAGCCAATAAGGAAAAAGGGATTCTGTCTAAAACATTGGCAACAATTCTTTTGGATTGCCCAGTTGTTTTTGATGAAACAGATTATGAATTATCGACACCAGATGTTGATAAAACAGATGCATTATTCAATGAATTGGAATTTAGAAGAATGGCGGAACAATTTGACGCTATTTTTAGAAAAGGCGGAACTTCAACACAAATGAATCCCGTTGACGAAGCCAAATTATACAAAAAACCACTCCCGAAGACTCTCGGGACTAAAAACGAAGAACAATTTGACCTTTTCGGAAGTACGCTTCACGATGAAACTTCAGATGAAACGCGCCATCAATATTACAATACTTTAGAAAATACAACTCATTTTTACCAAATTATCCAAGGTGAATTGGGATTGAAATTGCTATTGCAAAATTTAGAAAACCAAACTTCCGTATGTTTTGATACTGAAACTACAGGCTTAGATGCGTTGCACGCGGAATTAGTGGGAATTTCATTTTCTTATGAAAAAGGAAAAGGATTTTACGTTCCCTTTCCAGAGAATCAAGAAGAAGCACAAATTTTAGTCAATAAATTCATTCCGTTTTTTGAAAATGAAAGCATAGAAAAAATTGGTCAAAACTTAAAATACGACTTAAAAATACTTTCTAATTATGCAATTTCTGTAAAGGGAAAACTGTTTGACACGATGATTGCGCATTATCTGATTAATCCTGATATGCGTCATAATATGGATATTTTATCGGAAACCTATTTAAAATATGCTCCAAAATCTATTGAAGATTTAATTGGAAAGAAAGGTAAAAATCAACGGTCGATGCGCGATGTGGCATTGGAAGAAATCAAAGAATATGCCGTTGAAGATGCAGATGTAACGTTGCAACTGAAAGAAATTTTTACATTAGAATTAGAAAAAACAGAAACCAAAAAACTCTTTGAAGAAATTGAAATTCCATTGGTAAAAGTTCTAGCCGATATGGAAAAAGAGGGGATTCGAGTAGATATTGACTTCTTGAAATCGTTGTCACACGATTTAGGAAATGACATCAAAAAATTGGAAACTACCATTTATGAAATTGCGGGTGAAAAATTCAATTTGGCTTCACCGAAACAATTAGGTGATATTTTATTTGACAAATTAAAAATTGGTGGCGCCAAACAAAAAAAGACAAAAACAGGGCAATATGCTACTGGCGAAGAAATATTAAATTACTTGGTAAACGAGCACGAAATTGTAAAAGCAATTCTTGATTGGCGTCAATTGGTGAAGTTGCAAAACACGTATGTTGATGCGTTACCAAACCAAGTTGATGCCATTACGCGCCGAATTCACACCGATTATATGCAAACTGTGGCGGCAACTGGAAGGTTGAGTTCTAATAATCCGAACTTGCAAAACATTCCAATCAGAACAGAAAGAGGGCGTCAAATTAGAAAAGCATTTGTGGCTCGTGATGAAAATTACACCTTGGTTTCTGCGGATTATTCTCAAATAGAACTTCGGATTATTGCGGCTTTAAGTGGCGAAGAAAATATGATTCATTCGTTCCTTAATAATGAAGATATTCACAAGGCTACGGCTTCAAAAGTTTTCAATGTGCCTTTGGAAGAAGTTACTCGCGAACAAAGAAGTCACGCTAAAACTGTCAATTTTGGAATTATTTATGGGGTTTCTGCCTTTGGATTGAGCAATCAAACGTCGCTTTCTCGTTCAGAAAGTTCGGCATTGATTGAAGCATATTATCAAACTTATCCAAGATTGAAAGCCTATATTAATGAGCAAATTCAGTTTGCGAGAGAACACGGATATACGCAAACTATTTTAGGAAGACGCCGTTATTTGAAAGATATAAATTCGCAAAATGCCATTGTTCGTGGTGGCGCAGAACGAAATGCAGTAAATGCTCCAATTCAAGGAAGCGCAGCCGATATTATCAAAATTGCAATGATTAATATTCATAAAAAACTAACGGATGAAAATTGGAAAAGTAAAATGCTTTTGCAAGTTCACGATGAGTTGGTTTTTGATGTTCACAATTCTGAATTAGAAAAAATCCAACCTATGATTAAGTATGAAATGGAAAATGCATTTACATTAAATGTTCCGTTGACTGTTGAAATTGGGCAGGGGAAAGATTGGTTGGCGGCGCATTAAAAGAACTTAACCAACTGAGTTAATCAGAAATATTTTAAATAAACTAATTTCATTAACTTTGAAAAATGAAAACTAACTATTCGGTAAATGATTTGTCAAAACATCTATTTTGGGATGTGGATATTTCTATGTTAAGTTTTGAAAATTCAAAAGAACAAATTATTAATAAAGTAGTAGAATTTGGACTTATTAAGGATTTGAATATCATCAAAGAAATATATAGTTTAGAAACAATTAAAGCAGTTTCTTTAGAATTCCGAAACTTGGATGTAGTTACACTTTCCTTTTTAGCTACTATTTTTAATATCAATAAATCAGAATTTAGATGTTACAAACTCAAACAATCCAACCAGAACTTCTGGAATTATTAAAGAAGATGCCGAAAGTGAAGTAATTCCAATTCTTTTTCAAAAATTAGATTGGAATGAAATTAAATTTTCGATTCAAAAGGCGATTAACGATTTTAACAATTAAACTAAACCCTTCTCGAAGATTCTCTTTCTCGTAATTCAGTTTTAATAACCGTAGTTTTGTATGGATTTTCTTCTTCTTTACTTTCGAGTCTTTCGATAAGCAATTTCGCAGTGGCTTCGCCAATTTCTGGACCGTGTGACCCACCGTTGTTGAACTTAGTGACAAGCACTTGAAACTAAAAAAATTAAATAATTGGAGGTGAATCTCATTATTTTTTGGAAGTAAAAGATATAATTTTAGTTTCGTTTTTTGGGAAACTTATGCAAATATTGTAGAGAAAATATCTGTATCTTTTGAATTATCAGAAAACTACACCATAATGTCGAAAATATTTAAACCCTAAACTGTAAATACCTTAGAACTAAAAAAACAAATTGATAAAATTTTTTTAAAAATTAATTCGTCCATATTTTAAAGCAAAAACTAACTATTTAAAAGCGTAACTTCTGTTTAGTGGTGTGACGTTAATACGCTCCATTGTTCGTGTATTTTGGATTTTTTTGATTGATTAAAGACCCCGATTTTGAAATGGTATAGCTAAAGCCACTTTTTATTATCGTTACGTAGCCTATTAAAAAATCTGCTTCGGAAGTTTACGCCCATAAAAAACGCTTATTATTTATAACAATCGGCGATAAATGATTGTTCAAATATAAGTGAAAAATACTTATTTCAACAAAGTATTTAACACAATAATTCACTTATCTAACGATGATGTTTTGTTGGCAATATGTTAACTAGATAATAAAAAACACATAATCAACTTTATTACTTGACTTTGCATAAATCAAAAAAGCATGAACAGATAAGTGATTTTTTTATCAATCAATACTAAACTACTTTGATGATAGACGTACAAATATTTAAGCAGAATCTTTTAGTTCTAAAATTAAAGCATTCAGAACGCAGTTTATAAGTGTAAGAAAAAAAATAATTTTTTCTTATATAGATTATCTAATCTTTTTGGATTAAATCTATTTTAGTGAATTATTTATGAAACAAAAATAAAAAGGGCGAAATTACTTCCGCCCTTTTTGCCCCAAATCTACCATTAACTTTACCTACTATTGCTATGGTTTACCAAATGTATAGCGATAAAGAAGCGTTATTAAATATTTTAGATGAAGTGTATAAAAAATCGATAAAGTGCGTTTTTTACTACAAATTAATATGCTCTTGCATCTTTTCCTTCATAGAAATTCATAAAAGCGCGATTTACCACTCGATTTCCACCAGGCGTTGGATAATCACCAGTGAAATACCAATCCCCTAAATTTTTCGGACACGCTATATGCAAATTTTCTACTGTTTGGAATATGATTTTTACTTCCGCTTTCACAGAAACATCTGTGAGCATTTCAGCAATTTTATCTGAAACTTCTTGCGGTTGAAAAGGTGCATAAATTTCTGTTACGAAGTTTACGACTTCGCTATCTTTCAAATTTTCTTGTGCTTTGCATTTCAAATAAACCGATTCAACAATACGGTATAAATTTCGTTCTTTTAGTAATTCTAATGCCGCTTGAAACGCCACTAATCCTTCCAATTTTGCCATATCAATCCCATAACAATCAGGATAACGAATTTGTGGTGCCGATGAAACTACGATGATACTTTTCGGTTTCAAACGATCCATCATTTTGATGATACTCATTTTTAAAGTAGTTCCACGAACAATACTGTCGTCAATGATTACAAGGTTGTCCGTAGGTTTTATAACGCCATACGTAACATCGTAAATATGGGCAACCAAGTCATTCCTGCTGCTGTCTTCAGTAATAAAAGTTCGAAGTTTAGCATCTTTAATAGCTACTTTTTCGGTTCTGATTTTTACAGAAAGTAATTCCTGTAAAGACTCTTTTGTCAAAGTATCTCTGTTTTGAAGAATAAAATTATTTTTTCGTTGGTTCAAAAAATCCTGAGCTGCTTCTACAATTCCGTAAAATGAAGTTTCGGCAGTGTTTGGAATATAAGAGAAAACAGTGTTGTCAGTATCATTATCAATTGCTTCTAAAACTGCTGGCAAAATCAATTTTCCAAGGTTTTTACGTTCTTGGTAGATTTCTGCATCACTTCCCCTTGAGAAATAAATTCGTTCAAAAGAACACGCTTTTTTTACTGTTGGCGTTATGATTTCTTCTTCAGTCACCTTTCCGTTTTTCTTAATAATTAAGGCGTTTCCTGGTTGTAATTCTTGAACTTTGTCAAAATCCACATTGAAAACCGTTTGGATAACAGGTCGTTCCGAAGCCACCACTACAATTTCATCATCTTGATAAAAATAAGCGGGACGAATTCCTGCTGGATCTCTAAATACAAAGGCGTCGCCGTGTCCTAAAAGCCCAGCCATTGCATAGCCTCCATCCCAACCTTTTGAGGCGCGACGAAGAATTTTTGCGATTTCTAATTTTTCAGCTATTACTGGCGAAGCTTCTCTTTTTGACAAGCCATTATTTTTACATTCTTGGTACAAATCAGTTACTTCATCATCAAGAAAATGTCCAATTTTTTCCATTACTGTAACGGTATCAGCCATTTCTTTTGGGTGTTGCCCCAATTCAATTAAGCTACTGAAAAGTTCTTTTACATTGGTCATATTGAAATTTCCCGCAATAATTAAATTACGGTGCATCCAATTGTTTTGACGTAGAAATGGGTGAACACTTTCGATACTATTTTTCCCAAAAGTACCATACCGAACGTGACCTAAAAAGACTTCTCCGATATAAGGAATATGTTTTTTTTGGAGCGCAACATTATCAGCATATTCTGGGTGTGAAGCTATTTCTTCATTGACCCGTTCATTGATTTGAGAAAACACATCTTGAATGGCTTGCGGATCATTTGAACGCACACGGCTGATGTATCTTTCGCCAGGTTCCATGTCTAATTTTATACTTGCAAAACCAGCGCCATCTTGACCTCGATTGTGCTGTTTTTCCATTAAGAGATACATTTTTTGGATACCATAAAAAGCGGTTCCGTATTTCTCCTTGTAAAATTCAAGCGGTTTTAAAAGTCTTAAATAGGCTATTCCACATTCGTGTTGTAATGCATCGCTCATTGTAGTTGTTGTTGTTCCTATCCCCGACCCTTTCCAAAGGAATGGGAGAGATTATGGTATGTAGTTAGTAAATATTTATTAAAATCAATTTATGTAAATTCGTATTATTTTCATACAGTTTGCAAATAAAAAATCTGCGAATCTGCGGTTATTCTTAATAAAAAAAGCCCCGAAATTTCGAGGCATAAATTTATTATATTTCTATATCAAATTGTGTTAAAGATTTGAATTGTTGCAACCTTTCCGTTACCTCATCACTTTTAAGTCCAACCATTCTTTCTGTTCCAAATTTCTCGACACAAAAAGAGGCGAGATTAGAACCATATATAATTGCATTTTTCATATTCTCAAAAGATATGTTTTCGCTTTGCGTAATATATCCTGAAAATCCACCTGCAAAAGTATCTCCTGCTCCCGTTGGATCAAAAACTTCTTCTAATGGCAATGCTGGTGCAAAGAAAACCTCTTTATTGTGAAATAAAAGTGCTCCGTGTTCACCTTTTTTAATAACTACATATTTTGGACCCATCGTGTGGATTTTTGCGGCCGCTTTCACTAATGAATATTCCCCTGACAATTGACGGGCTTCTTCATCGTTGATTGTAATTACATCTACACGTTTAATTACATTCAATAAATCTTCTAATGCGCAATCCATCCAGAAATTCATCGTATCTAAAACTACTAATTTAGGTTGTACTTCCATTTGGTCTAAGACACTGCTTTGAACCATTGGGTGCAAGTTTCCAAGCATTACAACATCGGCATTTTTAAAATTTTGAGGTACTTTTGGTTGAAAATCAGCCAATACATTCAATTGTGTATCAAGCGTATCTCTTGAATTCAAATCGTTATGGTAACGCCCACTCCAGAAGAATGTTTTTCCGCCTTTTACGATTTCAAGTCCTGAAATATCTATATTTCTATCGGTTAATAAGTCTAAATATTCTTGTGGAAAATCGTCTCCAACTACAGAAACAATAGCCGATTGAAGGTTAAAATGAGAAGCTGAAAGTCCAATATAAGTTCCTGCTCCACCTAAAATTTTATCTGTTTTTCCAAAAGGAGTTTCAATAGCGTCGAAAGCAACTGTTCCAACAATCAATAATTTATTCATAATTTGTCATTGCGAGATTTGAAGCAATCTCTAATTAAGGGACAAAGATATGTTTTTAGTTGCAGAGTTGCAAAGAGAGTAAAAGTCAAATTTTCGCAAAAGGTTAACTTTAAAAGAGGTAATTAACAAAATTTACTCAGAAATGCTTGGGTAAATTAAAGAGTTTCTTTTTTTATTGTTCCTAAAAACTTTTCAAAGAGTTGAATTGTTTTGGTGTTGATTTCTTCATATGTTAATCTGTCTTTGGCTTGGTATAAAAACATAAAAGCATAAGGCGTATTCAAATTATCTAACAATAAGTGTTTGTTTAAACGATAAGTTTCCCGAAGTACCCGTTTGAAATAATTCCTATCAACTGCATTTTTAAAATGTTTCTTAGAAACTGAAACGCCCATTTTAATTGGTATATTTTCACCAAAGTCTCCAGAAATATAAACTAAGCGTAAAGGGTATTTCGAAACAGATGCCCCTTTTGAAAAAAGTAAATCAATCGTTGTTTTACTTTTTAATTTCTCGATTTTTGGGTAAGTAAACTTCATTTTTTTGTAATTCTAATTCACAAAGATACGAAGGTGAATCAATAAAGTGGTGAATTATAAAATTTCAGTATTTGGCTTTAATGAAGTTAATAAAATACGAATATCCGCCTCAACTCCCAAAAATCCCTCCAAACATGATAATATTAGTAATTTCCATAAAAACTCAATATTGTACGATTCTATTGTTTAAAAAATTCAATCTTTATTTTACATTTTTTTAGCATTTTAACTTTACTGAAGTTCTTTATTTATTGATTTAACGCTTAGCATTTTAATTTTATCGTTATTTTTTGACAATTAATCGTTTTTAAACAATGTATTTAAAGTTGTTAAAAAAATCACAAATTTTTAAAAAATTCAACCCAAAATGCAACTTTTCCGCAACATGTTAATGTAAAATTGATAATAACATAAAAGAAAGTAAACCGCTTGATTTTCAAAATTAAACGTCTTGTCGTTATTAAGTGTTTTTTAAGAATATAACAATGGTTTTGTTAAAATAAATCGATACTTTTATAAAAGTTAATCTAATAAGTTATGAAAAAGTCCCTCTTTTTTCTGCTTTTTGTCACCTCGATTTCATTTTCGCAAGGAATTGTTATAGACACTACTTCTATGACTATTCCGCAATTAGTTCATACCGTATTAATGGGGAATTCTTGTTCTAATGAAACCAACTTTGTTTTTTCATCTCATAAAGGTATTGGCAAATTTACAAACACAAATCCAAATTTTCCTTTTGCAAATGGAGTTTTAATTCGGAATGGGATTGCTAAATTCACTCAAGGGCCATATACAGGGAGCAACGAAAGCACTATAATTAACACTTCAGGCGACACAGATTTACAAACTATTAGTAATAATAATGGTCAAACTGCTGCAATAACGGATGTTGGTTTTATCCAATTTGACTTTACGCCAATATCAAATAATTTTAGTTTTGATTTTCTTTTTGCATCCAATGAATATGGTCAATATCAATGTGGTTTTAGTGATGTTTTTGCTTTTTTATTAACGGATTTAACTACTAATGTCAAAACTAATTTGGCAGTTATTCCGGGTACTTCCACTCCTGTTACCGTGAAAAATATTCGTGATGACGCTAACAATTCAGCTTGCCTGTCTAATAATCCTAATTTATTTGGAAGATATAATGTTGCTAATCCAACCACAGCACCTATAAATATGCGGGGCGAAACTGTACTTCTAAAGGCTTCATCTCCTGTAATTCCAAATAGAACCTATCGAATAAAATTAGCAATTGGCGATTATTTGGATAGTAATTTTGATTCCGCAGTATTTATTAAAGGTGGGAGTTTTACAACCACTACGGATTTAGGTCCAGATAAAATGATTTGTCAGGGAGAAAATATAATTTTGAACAGTGGTATTTTGCCACCATTTCAAACAACTTGGACATTAAATGGGGCTCCAATTGTTGGGCAAATTGGAACAACTTTAGTCGTTACTCAACCAGGCACCTATGGAGTTATAGGAACGCTTGCGGGCTCTGGTTGCAGAATTACCGATGAAATTATTATTTCAAATTTAGTTACAAACTCTGTAAACGATATTACTGTTTGCAACTCGGGTCAAACTACCTACCAATTTAATTTAACCCAAAATAATTTGATAAGCTTGGGACTTAATCCTACTGATTATTCGCTGCTTTATTTTGCTAGTTTAGCAGATGCTAATGCAAATAGTCCACAGATTCCGCTTTCTCAATTATCATCATATTCAGGTATAAGTGGTACAACGATTTACATTAAAGTAAAGCATCTTTCAAATGGCGGAAGTATTTGTGACAACGTAATTTCATTTCATTTAATTGTAAACCCACCGGTAATTGCTGCTGTTCCTTCAAATGTTAGCTTATGTAATGTTTCTACAGGGAACTTAACGTATAATTTGACGCTTCAAAATCCAATTATTCTAAATGGACAACCAGCTGCAAATTTCACACTATCTTATTTTAACAACCAAGCAGATGCTTTAGCTAATACAAATCCAATTTTAAATCCTAGCTCATTTCAAATTGCGCTTTCTCAATCACCAGTAACAGTTTGGGTTAGAATGAGTGATGTGTTAAACAATAGATGTTTTGATGTTGTAAATTTTAACATTACCGTGTTTCCAAAACCTTTAGTAGATACATTACCGAGCGTTACGAAGTGCCATAGTTATACTTTACCTGTAATAACTAATGGTAATTACTTTACAGGCTCAAATGGGTCAGGAACGATGCTTCACGCTGGAGATATTATTACTGTTTTGGGCACTTATTACATTTTTAATGGTCCTGATGCAAATGGCTGTTCTAATCAAAGTTCTTTTGTTGTAACTTTAATTGATCAAATTACTTTTCCTTTAACAGCTTGTGGAAAATATAAAATTCCAACCCCACCTGCGGGTCATTTTTATACAGGTCCATCGGGAACAGGAAGTATGCTTACACCGGGAACATTTTTGACTACCTCTCAAACCATATATTATTATGCAATAATTGATGGCTCTGTTTGTAGAGATACCTCATTTGACATAACAGTTTTCCCACTACCTTTAGTTGACACACTTCAGAATGTTTTAACTTGTGATTCTTATGTTCTTCCAATATTAAGTAATGGAAATTATTTTACTGGAACTGGCGGAACGGGAGCGCCTTTATTTGCTGGGGCTTCAATTACTACTAGTCAAACGATATATATATATGCTTATGATGGTCGCTGTCCAAACCAAAGTTCATTTAGGGTAAATATTGTAAAAACATCTCTTTACATTCCTATCATTCGATGCGGATCATATACTTTACCTGCCATTCCATTTGGAACCTATCGAGACCAACCTTCTGGAGGAGGAAATAATATTCCATCAGGCACCATAATTACAACTTCGCAAATAGTTTATTATTATGCAGTTACAACTACCTTTCCAAATTGTACAATTAATTTGAATTATGATATAACTATAAAACCATTGCCCTTGGTTGACTCGCCAACTAATAAATTAGAGTGTCAAAATTATACTTTACCAGCATTAACAAATGGAAATTATTTTACAGCTACTAATGGTGGTGGAACGCAATTAAATGCTGGAGATATCATTACAACTACAAAAACAATTTATGTGTTTTCAACTGGTATAAATGGATGTACAAATCAAAGCTCATTTAGAGTCGAAATTCGTCCGCTACCACTTGTTGATAGCTTTACCGACATCCTAACTTGTACAGATTATGTTTTACTACCGTTAAGAAATGGAACTTATTATACAGCTACGAATGGACCTCATGGAACAGGAACTATTATTCCTGTAGGTACGGCGATTTCTACAGATCAAAGGATTTACATTTATAACGAATGGAGCGATTTTACAACTTGCCATAGTGAAACATATTTTAATTTAGCATTTAGAGGGGTTGAGGTGGGAACTTTTGCTAACGTAAATGCTTGTGATAGTTATGTCTTACCAACATTAAATGTTGGGAATTACTATTCTCAAACCAATGGAGTTGGACCACTTCCCGTTGGAACCGTTATTACAAACACTCAAACGGTATATGTATATGAAATATTAGGAACAAGAATAACATGTTCTGATGAAGCTTTTTTTACTGTTAATATTACTCATACTCCAGTATTAATTAGCCATTCTGATGTTGTGGCCTGCGAAAAGTATCTATTGCCTACGTTGTCTGTGGGGACTTATTTCAGTGGTCCTAATGGAACTGGCACACAGTATTCTAATGGAGATAGCATTACTTCAAATCAATTGATTTATATTGTTGCTTTTGGAGATAGAAGTGGAAATTGTGTCGCTGAAGATGATTTTAATATCACCGTTTACCCTTTAAATGAATTAGTAATTAATGGCGGAATAATTTGTGTAGATAGTGAGACTGGGGCATTACTTCAATCATATCAATTGGTTTCGGGTTTAAATCCATCAGTATATAGAGTTGAATGGTATTTAAATGGCGTGTTAATGGGTGTTGGAACGAATTATACTGCAACTGAAGAAGGTACATATACTGTAATACCTATCAAAATCACTCCAAATATTGGTAATGATTGTGGTTATAATGCAACTAGAGTTGTTGTTGAAAAATCAAGCCCAGCTGTAGCAACGGTAACTGTTTCTGCCGCTTTTCAATCAGTTATTGACATCATTGTAAATGTAACAAATGGTTTTGGAACCTATGAATATCAAATTGATAATGGTGCATTTCAAACTGATAATGTGTTTTATGACGTAGCCTCTGGAACCCACAGCATAATAATCAATGATACCAAGGGCGATTGTGGAGCAATTTCACTACTTGCACATGTAATAAAATATCCTAATTATTTCACCCCAAATGAAGATGGTTATCACGATACTTGGAACATTTTTGATTTGGACTTTCAGCCCGATGCAAAACTATATATTTATGACCGTTACGGTAAATTCTTGAAACAACTCAGCACAACAAGTCAAGGTTGGGATGGAACCTTTAATGGAATTCCACTTCCATCAACGGATTATTGGTTTCAAGTTTTTTATAAATTCAATGGTGCCGATCAAGAATTTAAAGCCCATTTTTGTTTGAAACGATAAATAATGTTGGATTTATTACTTTTTATACAAATTATTATGATCGATATATTCCCACACTTTATAAGGTAAAAGTGGCTGAACATTCTTTTTGTTTTTTATCGATTCCCGAATAAATGTAGCCGAAATTTCTACAATTGGCGCATTTATATAATGAACTTTAGGATGATTTTTGATAGTTAAATAGTTGACTTTTGAAGGAGTTATTTTACTCGTGCGGTCTTTCTCATCAAGTCGTGGATAGACAAAAATATCGTGATTTTGGAGAATCACTTCGTAGTTTTTCCATTTGTGAAAAGACTTTAAATTGTCTTCGCCCATAATTAATGAAAACTGATTCTCAGGGTATTTTTCTTGTAAATAAGCCAAGGTATTTACCGTATAATTGGGTTGCGGCAATTTAAATTCTATATCCGAAGGTTTAATTTTTGGGTAGTCTTCTGTAGCCAAATGAACCAATTCCAACCGAATAGAATCTTTGAGTAAAGTATCTTTCTTTTTTAGTGGATTGTGAGGCGTTACGACCATCCAAACTTGCTTCACATCAGAATATTCTGCCACGTGATTGGCAATAATCAAATGCCCAATGTGAATGGGATTAAACGTTCCAAAATAAAGTCCGATTTTCATAAATTCTCTTTATTAATGTAACACAAATTTCACAAATTTTCATAAATTAAATCTGTGTTAATTTGTGGAATCTGTGTTTACAAATGCTTTTACCAATTGATACGCCTCTTCTTTTGCGATATCCAAATCGTAATTTTTAATGATTGTATCAAATTGTGGGGCTGTCGCCAATTCTACTGAGGCTTTTGCAATTCTCATATTGATTTTGTCATCACTTTCAGTTGAACGTTTTTTTAACCGGATTTTAAGCTCGTCGATGCTTGGTGGTTTTACAAAAACTGCCAATGTTTGCTCAGGAAATTTATGTTTAATTCGCAAACCCCCAGCCACATCAATATCAAAAATCACATTTTTCCCTAAAGCCCAAATGCGTTCGATTTCACTTTTCAAAGTACCGTAAAAATTATCCCGATATACTTCTTCCCATTC
Source organism: Bacteroidota bacterium (assembly GCA_947466955.1). Classification (GTDB taxonomy): domain Bacteria; phylum Bacteroidota; class Bacteroidia; order Flavobacteriales; family Flavobacteriaceae; genus Flavobacterium. The sequence continues at coordinate 12,969 of CANIFM010000004.1, read as the reverse complement.
TAAAAAATCTTCCCCTTTGATGTGTTTTTTGAACTCTTCTGTAGAAATAAAATAATAATCTTTTCCATTCACTTCTTCGCCACGAGGTTCGCGGGAAGCAGCCGAAATAGAAAATTCTAAATTCAAATCTTCTTTTCCTAATAAATGTCTAACTATGGTTGTTTTTCCTGAACCCGAAGGTGCCGAAAAAACTATTAATTTTCCTTTTTTCATTTTAAAATCATTACGAGAAACGCATTCGCACCCTCTATTTTATATTGAAACCTCCCTGATTTATTCCCCCTTTGGGGGTTAGGGGGCTTTAAAGAACATTTAAAACCTGTTCTTTAATTTTCTCCAATTCATCCTTCATCATCACGACTAATTTTTGCATTTGTGCGTGGTTTGATTTGGAACCCATTGTATTAATTTCTCGACCCATTTCTTGTGTGATGAAACCTAATTTTCTACCGTTGGCTTCTGTTCCTTTTATCGTTTCTAAGAAATAATCCAGGTGATTTGTCAAACGAACTTTTTCTTCGGTAATATCTAATTTTTCAAGGTAATAAATCAATTCTTGCTCAAAACGGTTTTCATCAACATTGACTTTCAATTCGAAAATGGCAGTTTGCAAACGGTCTTTTATTGCCTGAACACGTTCTGGATCGAGCGCCAAAGCATCGTTCATATATTGACGAATATTTCCAATTCGCAACTGAAATTCTTTTTCTAACGACAACCCTTCCGCTTGACGGAAATTCAAAATATTAGCAAGTGCTTCTTTGATAACAGTTTGAATTTGAACCCAATCATTTTCATCAATTTCGTCACGTTCTACTTTCAAAGCGTCTGGCATCCGAACCGCCATTTTCATTAATTCGGTTTCATCTGCATTTGCATAAACATCCCGAAGTTGCGCTATATAAGCCTTTACGATTGGCACATTTACTTTTGTTGAAGTTTGTTCGGCAGTACTTTCAATAAAAATTGAGAAATCAATCTTTCCACGTTCTAATGCCAAAGCAATTTCATTGCGCAAACCCAATTCCATTTCACGGTAAAGTGAAGGCATTCTTACGCTTAAATCTAATCCTTTACTGTTTAAAGATTTGGCTTCAACTGTTATTTTTTTTGTTGGTAATTGCAACGTTGCTTTCCCAAAACCCGTCATCGATTGTATCATAATTTATTTAAAATGTATTCAAAGATAATGAAAAACTTTTCAGTGGTCGTTTTCAATTTTTCTGTGTTTGTTCCTTTTTCTTAGCGGTTACCAAATAAACTCCTGAAAATATCAAAATTGCAGCACCGATTTTCACCCAATTCAATTCGTCTTTGCCTAAACTGATGGCGAAAATTGTAGCGAATAAAGGTTGTAAATAAACGAAAACTGCTACCAAAGTAGGATTCAATTCTCGCATAGAAAGCAGGTTCAACAAATAGGTAAAAAAGGTTGAAAACACGACAACAAAGCCTATTTTCCATAAAATATCCATTGGAACAATCGCCCAATCAACGCATTGAAATTGGCTCCAGCCAAAAGGCAAAACCATTATAAATCCAAATAAATAAATCCATTTTACAAAAGTAAAAGCATTGTATTTATCCATTAATTTCTTTACAATTACAAGGTAAAAGCCATAAGAAATAGCATTGATTAAAACCAAAAAATTCCCCAAACTTGCCGATGAAGTATCGCCAACTGATTTCCCGTAAAGTATCAAAAATGAGGTGCCAAATAATCCTAAAAAGATTCCGAAAACTTTTCTCTTTCGCATTTTCTCCTTGATAATTATAGCCGATAAAACCAAAACTATTAACGGCGTACAAACCATAATCACGGCCGCAGAAATGGGCGAAGTCAAGCTCAAGCCTTTGAAAAACGAAAGCATATTTAAGGCAACACCAAAAAAAGCACACGCAATAATACGAGGAAAATCATTGGTTGCAATTTTTTCAATAGTTCCGATTTTTAATAATCGCATTACAAGCCAAACTGCCCAAAACAAAAGTACAGAACCGCCCACACGCAACAAAATAAAGCCGTAAGCATCAATGTATTTAGGCATTACGTCTTTTGCAATCGTGAAAGTTACACCGTAAATTATGGAAACAATCGTTGCGCCAATTAAGGCAATATTTCTTTTAGACATTATTCAAAACTTTCATTACTTGAAGCATATTTTGCTGGCTGTTGCCAATATAAACGCCACCATTTATCACAAAAACGGGGCGACTTAAAAACGTATAATGTTCTAATATTAATTTTTTATAATCGGCTCCCGCTAGTGCTTTGTTTTTTAAATCCATCGATTTATATAAAACTGCTTTTTTGCTGAATAGTGCTTCGTAACTTCCTGAAAGTTGGTGCATTTCGTTCAATTCTTCTTCCGTAATTGGATTTTGCTTGATATCTCGAAAAACCAAATCATTTCCTTTTGGTAATGATTTTATAATTTTGCGACACGTATCACACGAAGCCAGGTAATATATTTTGTTCATTATGAATAGCATTTAATATTTTTGCAAAGGAAATTCATTTGACACTGAAAATGACTATTTTTATAGAAAATTTAAAGATGCACCAAACATTTGCAATTACCAAAACTAGCCGAAAAGCGCTTTCTCATTTCCTTGATACAATTCCTTTAGATAAACTCAACAAAATTCCTGAGGGATTCAACAACAATATTATTTGGAACATTGCGCATATTATTGTGGTACAACAAATGTTAACCTACAAATTGTCGGGTTTGCCAATGTTAATTTCTAATGAAATGACAACTAAATATATGCGAGGAACCAAGCCATCACAAGATGTCATGCAAGTTGAAATTGATGAAATTCAGTCGCATTTATTTGAAACAATAATCAAAACAGAAAATGATTATAATGACGGAATATTCCAAAATTTTCAAGAATTTACCTCATTATCAGGTTTCACAATGAGAAACATTGACGACGCTTTGTGTTTTAATTACTACCACGAAGCTGTGCATACTGGTATGATTATGTCAATCATGAAGTTCGTATAAGTTTGGATTCTAGAATATTTCACTATTCTGAAAATAATATTTTTAGAATTTAAATAATATGGGATTTAAACCAAGTAGTTGGGGAGAAAACCTGAAATCATTTGGAACCTTGATATCTAGTTCTTTTAATCTATTGAAGGCTATAATAATTTTCCATTCAAGAATAGCATCGCTATTGAAAAGTAAATAATTAATCCTGTTACATCGACCAAAGTTGCCACAAAAGGCGCCGATGATGTTGCGGGATCTAATTTAAGTTTTTTCAATAAAAATGGAATCATTGAACCCGAAAGTGTTCCCCATAAAACTATAAAAACTAAAGAAACAGCAACTGTCATTGCAATAAAAAGCCAATATATTCCGTAATCATGAATTCCTAAATTCTGCCATATTAAGATTCTAATAAAGCCAACAATTCCAAGGATTGAGCCTAATAAAAATCCGGAAGCGATTTCTTTTTTCATTACGTACCACCAATCTTTTAAGTCTAATTCTTTTAACGCCATGGCACGGATTATAAGCGTTGCGGCTTGCGAACCTGAATTTCCACCGCTGGAAATAATTAATGGAATGAACATGGTGAGAACAATTGCTTTGTTGATTTCTCCTTCAAAAAAGCCCATTGCTGAAGCTGTAAATAATTCCCCAAGAAATAAAACAACAAGCCAAGTTGCTCGTTTTTTTACCATTTCAAAAAGTCGTGTTTGCACATAAGGCAAATCAAGTGCCTCCAAACCCCCAAACTTTTGAATGTCTTCGGTATCTCGTTTTTCTATTTCTTCTTTTATAACATCAATAATATCGTCAATGGTAATACGCCCTACTAATCGCCCTAATTCATCTACAACAGGAATGGCTTCCAAGTCATATTTGTCCATTATTCGGGCAACTTCTTCTTCTGGGGTTTCTACATCTACAAAATGTAATTTGCTAATATAGAACTCTTTAATGGGTGTTTTTGTTGAAGCTGTTAGCAAATCTTTTAAAGACAAACGTCCTTTAAGTTTGTTTTCATCATCAACCACATAAATAGAATGTACTCTGGAAATGTTCTCGGCTTGAATTCGCATTTCCTTTACACAAGTTAGAACATTCCAATTTTCATTGACTTTCACCAACTCTTTGTGCATAATTCCACCCGCAGTATCTTCATGATACCGAAGTAAATCGACAATGCTTTTAGCGTGTTCAATATCCTGAAGCTCAGAGATTACTTCCGCTTTTCTATCTTTGGAAAGTTCCCCAATAATATCGGCAGCATCATTGGTCTCTAATTCATCTAATTCCTCAGCAATTTCTTTGGAAGATAGACGACCTAATATTTTTTCCCGTAAATCATCATCAAGTTCTAGAAGGATTTCGGCGGTTTTTTCACTGTCTAAAACCTGAAAGATATAGGTTGCTTCATCAATTCCAACTTCATCAAGAATTTCAGCAAAATCAGCATGGTGCATATCATTCAATAATATTTCCAGTTGCTGGTTATTTTTGGATTGAATGAGTTGTACTATTTGTTGAATTAAATCTTTGCTGATTTTAAACTGCATCGGCTTCTATTTTTTGGGTGAGTTCGATAAATTGTTGCACGTTCAACTGTTCTGGACGAAGGTCAAAGATAGTGTCTTCTCGCAAATTATCCGACAAATTTAGTGTTTTTAAACTGTTCCGCAATGTTTTTCGACGTTGTTGAAAGGCAGTTTTTACTACGGTAAAGAATAATTTTTCACCACAAGGCAAACTATAATCTGCTTTTCGACGTAATCGAAGTACTCCAGATTTTACTTTTGGCGGCGGTATAAATACGTGTTCGTCCACCGTGAATAGGTATTCTGCATCATAAAAAGCCTGAACCAAAACCGATAAAATTCCATACGCTTTAGTTCCTTTTTTTTCACAAATTCTTTCGGCAACTTCTTTTTGAAACATTCCTGCAAATTCTGGAATTTGATGGCGGTATTCTAAAGTTCGGAAAACGATTTGTGTAGAAATATTGTAAGGAAAATTCCCAATTATACCAAATTGCTTTCCTTCAAAAGTTTCATTTATATTGTATCTCAAGAAATCTTTTGAAATGATTTTATCTTTTAATTTCGGAAAATTTTCGTCTAAATACGTCACCGATTCTGTGTCAATTTCAATAACATAAGTAGTTATAGGCTTTTCCAATAAATACTTTGTCAAAACTCCCATTCCTGGCCCGATTTCCAACACGTCTTCATAGCCCTCAAAATTCAAAGTATCGGCAATTGCTGCGGCGATACTTTCGTCTTTTAAGAAATGCTGTCCAAGGTGTTTTTTTGCTTTTACTTTTTCCATAATATCATTGTGAGGCGCAATGCCAGCTTACTTTTTTGTTGCAACAAATAATCTGAATAGTATAAATTAATGATTGAACTATTTCTTATATCCGATTCTTTCCCGTTCCGTTTTTGTTTCTATTTTTCGATTAATTCATCAAGATATTGAAAAACGAGTTCAATATTTTTCCCTTGATTTTCAATTTTCTTTTTGATTGTTTCCACGTCCAAACGTAATTCGGTAGTTTCAGCAAGCATTTGTCTGATTTTTGTAAATATTCTCATAATTTGAATATTTGTTTGAATCGCTTTTTCACTGTTCAATATACTCGAAAGCATCAATACTCCGTGTTCAGTGAAAACCATAGGTGCGTACCTTAATCCCATCTTATCTGAATTGGAGGTCGCAAATTGCGACCTCCAATTTTCAAATTCTTCTTTGGTCAATTCGAACATAAAATCTTCAGGAAATCTTGATAAATTTCTTTTTACTTGCTCTTTTAATCTTTTGGTTTCAACACCGTAAAGTACCGCCAAATCTCGATCTAACATTACTTTTTGATTTCTGATAAAGTAAATTTTGTTTATTATAACATCATCTGGAATTAACGAAATTTCGGTGCTCATAATTATATTGTTTTGATGTATTTCTTAAATTGGAGGTCACAATTTGTGACCTCCAATAGTATTTTTATTCTATCTTGATGTCGCAAATTGCGACATCAAGTTTCTATAGAACCGCTTTAATGTTCCGAAATCAATTCTAATTCCGTTCTAAATGCCAACATTTTATCGCCAAATAATGCCATTGCTTCCTCTCTTAATCTTGGCGCATCTTCATCGTAATAACGTTGCAATGTTTCTTTATTTTCCGTTGCATATTGAATAGAATAGGTAACTCCACCCATTTCTTCTTCAATTAAAACTTTGACCATTCTTGCCGATGAAAATTTTCCTGTTGCAAGAACATCGTTAATGTGTTTTTCTTGCATCCAAGTCATCCATTGGTCGTGAACACTTTCGTGAATGTTGGTAGTTACGTTGTAAATTATCATTTTTATTCTATAAACGTTAATAGTATCGATTCTTAAGTTTCCCACTTTTGGGGTTAGGGGGCAAGGTCTCCTCGCAATTCCCTAAATTTTCTCCTTGCATCTACAAAATAAATACTGTCTTCGTGATGGAACACTAATTTTTCATAAAGTGGCTTTGCCTTTTCTGTATCTTTCAGCTGTTTATTATAAATTTCAGCCGAAAAATACAATGCTTCGTCCACATAAATTCCATCAGAATGTTTGTCTATAATGGTTTGGTATTGGCTTAAAGCCGAAGAATAATCTCCTAATTTTTCGTATGTTTTTCCCAATCTATAGATAGTTACACTTTCAATTTCTTGTCCTTTGAAATTTTTCAGAATGTCTTGAAATTGAAGTAATGCTTCTTGAGGTTTATTTTGGTACAAAAGATAATCTCCGCGTGCAAATTGTTTCAAAGCAGTTTGCGTAGAATCGGCAACGGTATTGTCATTTATCAGAAGGAAATATTCCAAAGCATCATTGGCAATTAATTGCGATGAAACCGATTTCAGCTCTTTGAATTGTTTCAATGCCCAAACGAAATCAGCCTTGAAATAACTTGTTTTTGCTGATTTCAAACTTGCTTCGTGTCCAACAACGTCATTCTTCAAATCTTCCTCAATTTGAGAATAATACAAAGAGGCTTGGTTGAATTTTTCTTCAAATAAAAAGATATCTGCCAATTCCATTTTAACATCTGCCTTTTGATATTCATTCAAAGGAAGATCTAAAGCGGTTTTCAAAATGACTTTTCCTTGCTCGGGATTTTTCATTTGAAAGGTATCAAAATGCGCTTTCAAGATCTGTAATTTTAAAGAATAAGGCGTAATTCCAAATTGTTTCAACAAAGAATTTAAGTCTGTTTCGATTAAAGACAAATCTTTTTCTAACGGATTATTTATTTTCATTTCTGTAAGAAAATAATGCGCCTGGATTTGCAATTCCATATCCTGAGTATTCTCTAAAACAAAAGTCAAAATTTCTTTTGCCGTTTCTTTTTCGTCTTCTTCAATGGCAATTTGAGCCAAATTCACAATATTAAAAAGTGATTCAGGATTTCGTTTATAAATTGCTTTTTCTTGAATAAAAGCTTTTCCGAATTCTTTTTGTTGCACAAAATACCAACTCAAATATTGATTCCAAAACACATCTTGGTTTTGCTGTGTGCGAAGTAATAAGGCTTTTCGCAAGGCATTATTAAAATTCACATCGGCATTTTCAGTCATAAACCTTGAAAACTGATTTTGAATTGCAATTAGGTTTTGAGGATTTTTGAACGATTCTTCCAGGAATTTTTCAATCATTTTATCCGAATCTCCTTTTTGACCATAAAGCAACGCCATTTGAAAATTAAAATTGAGATTTTTATCTAAATCAAGTGCCATTTGATAGGCTTGCAACGCATAATCTATTAATACTTTTCTTTCAAAAACGGCAGCAATCGCATAAACCTCACTTGGATTTTTTTTGATTTTATCTAACGCTTGCTCGAAATATTTTTTGGCTTTTTCCTCGTTTTTTTGCAATTGATAATTAGAACCTAATTCTACTAAAAGTGCTGCTTGTTTGTATTTGTCGAAACGATTCAAAATTGCCTTTTCCGCAACATCGTATTGTTTTAATTGTTGTTGGCATTCAATGGTTTTTTGGAAATAATAGCCGTTTCCAGGTTGAGCAGTCAACAATTCTTGATAGGAAATTAGCGCTTTTTCAAATTCGCCTTTGTCAAAATAATTCTGCGCCAATTGCTCGTTTTGTGAGAAAACAAATAGAGTGAAAAATAATGCGATATGTAGAAATATTTTTTTCATTTTTGAACCATATAAGGCATTTAAGGTCATATAAGAAATGGTAAACTAATTTATTTTAGTTGTTTTTGTATTTCGGGAGGGATATTTTTACCCAATTTATTTGCACGAACAAAATAATCCATTGCTTTCTTTTTATCTCCTTTATGAAGATAGGCAAGACCTGTATAATATAAAGCATCCGCTGAAAATTCCGGATTATTATCTTTCCAAACTTCGTATGCTTTCAAACTATAAATTATGGCGGAATCATTTTTATTTTCTCTCAAATAAACTTCTGACAAACTGTATAATCCATCTCCATAATTAGGATTATTTTTTAATAATTTTTTAAAAGTTGATTTAGCAGTTTTAAAGTCATTTTTAAACATATAAACCAAACCTAAATTACTCATTGCAAGTTCATTTGTTGGTAATTTTTTCAATGATAGTTTGTAATAATATTCAGCACTGTCTAATTTGTTTAATCTACGATATGACAATGCACAATTATCAATTGCATCAGTATAACTAGAATCAAGTTTTATGGCTTTTTTATAATTTTTGATTGCATCTTCATAATTCTCTTTATGAAATTCCGCATAACCATCATTATAATATTTTGCTGCTTCATCATTTTTGGTCGGAGAATTTAGTTTTAATTCATAATTACCATCACTATCCTTTTTTTGTGAATTTCCGCATCCAACAATTAATAAATTTAGTGATAAATAGAAAATGATTTTAATTTTCATAAGTTGTTATTTTATTACTAAAATTATATGTCCTTAAATGCCTTATATGTTGAAATTTTTAGTCAATCAAATCAAAACCAGTATATTTTCTCAAAACCTCTGGAATTACAATTCCTTCCGGCGTTTGATAGTTTTCTAATATTCCTGCCAAAACTCTTGGCAAAGCCAATGAACTTCCGTTTAAAGTATGTGCCAATTGATTTTTTCCGTCTTTATCTTTGAAACGTAATTTCAAACGATTGGCTTGAAAAGTCTCAAAATTTGAAACCGATGAAATTTCCAACCAACGATCTTGCGCAGTTGAAAACACTTCAAAATCATACGTTAAAGCAGAGGTAAAACCCATATCACCTCCACAAAGTTTCAAAATTCGGTAAGGTAATTTCAATTCTTGAAGAATCATTTTCACGTGTTCTACCATTCCTTCCAAAGCTTCATAAGATTTATCAGGATGCTCAATTCGTACGATTTCTACTTTGTCAAATTGGTGCAAACGGTTCAAACCACGAACGTGAGCGCCATAAGAACCTGCTTCTCTTCGGAAACAAGGCGTATAAGCAGTTGCTAAAACTGGCAATTCATTTTCGTTCAAAATCACATCGCGAAACAAATTTGTTACAGGAACTTCAGCCGTAGGAATTAAATATAAATTATCGGTGGCATCGTGATACATTTGCCCTTCTTTGTCTGGCAATTGTCCCGTTCCATAAGCCGAAGCTTCATTTACAAGATGAGGAACTTGGTATTCTTTATAGCCAGCATCGGTATTTTTATCTAAAAAATAAGTGATTAAAGCCCGCTGTAATTTTGCTCCTTTACCTTTATATACAGGAAAACCAGCACCTGTTATTTTATTTCCTAATTCAAAATCTATGATGTCGTATTTTTTTACCAATTCCCAATGTGGTTGAGCTCCTTCGTGCAAAACAGGAATTTCACCTTCTTGAAAAACGGTTACATTTTCTTCAGGGGTTTTTCCAACAGGTACACTATCTGCAGGAAGATTCGGCAAAGTATATAATTTTTCTAATAATTCGTGTGCCAAAGCATCTGCTTTTTCAGCTAAATCTTTGCTTTTTTCTTTTAGAATTACAGTTTTTTCTTTTAATATAGCAGCTTTTGATTTTTCGCCAGCTTTCATTAAATCGCCAATATCTTTGGATAATTTATTAGATTCGGATAAAATGTTGTCTAATTCTACTTGCGTAGCTCTTCGTTTTTCATCTAATTGGACAACTTCATCAACTGTAACTTTGGCGTCCATATTTCTCTTTGCCAATGCTTTGATTACTTTTTCCTGATTTTCTCTAATAAATGCTATTTGTAACATATCTTAATTTTTATAAATCCCAAATTTATTTCAGGATTAAGTCGCAAATTTAATCATTTGTTTGTTATAAATAAAGCAAATTATAAAAGTTGCGATATTGAAGATTGTGGGTGATAAATTGTTAATTAATTGTAGTTTTTCTATATTTATATAATTATTATTTAATTTAGCTCAAATTTTAAAATAATGATGAAGATTTTCCGCCTGACAGCCCTTTTATTAACAACGACGATTTCCTTTTCCCAAAATATATTTTCCGAAAAGGAAAACATTGCAAATTCTGAAAAGTCTTCAGCGGCAAAATTGATGAATTTGGCTGTAAATCCGAATACTCAAAATTATGATGTAATCTACCATAAATTAGAATTTACAGTAAATCCTACAAATTATTTTATTTCGGGGAAAATAACCACAACCTATATAGCACTTTCAAACATGACTACTTTGACATTCGATTTGAGTAACACTTTGACTGTGAGTTCTGTAAAAATAAATAATAATAATCTTATTTTTTCACAAAATACAAGTGAATTAATTATTGCGTTACCTACAACTCAAATATCTGGAACACAAGCTACTATTGAAGTAACTTATTCCGGTGCTCCTCCACAAAATGGATTTTTTGCATTTTCAAGTTCAACGCATGGATTAGGTGTGCCAGTAATTTATACTTTATCTGAGCCTTTTGGAGCAAGAGATTGGTGGCCTTGTAAACAAGATTTGAATGATAAAATTGATAGTATTGATGTTTATATTACTGCTCCTTCAGAATACATTAGTGTTTCAAATGGCGTAGAACCGGCTGCGCCAGTTATTTTTGGCACTCAAAAAACAACTCATTTTCATCATGGTTATCCAATTCCAGCTTATTTAATTTGTATGGCAGTTACCAATTATGATGTTTATACACAATTGCCAAGTGCAGCAACTCCAAATGTTACTTATCCAATTGTTAACTATATTTATCCGGAAAGTAATACCCCAGCATTGCAAACCCAGCTTGCTCAAACACCATTAATATTAGATTTATATAGCAATCTTTTAGAAACCTATCCTTTTTCAAATGAAAAATATGGGCACGCACAATTTGGTTGGGGTGGTGGAATGGAACATACAACGGTTTCATTTATGGTAAGTTTTGGACGACAATTAATAGCGCACGAAATGGCACACCAATGGTTTGGAGACAAAATTACATGTGGTACTTGGAAAGATATTTGGCTAAATGAAGGTTTTGCAACCTATATAGCTTCTTTGGTAATTGAGAATTTTGATGGTTCTACTGCATTTATTACCGAAAAAACAAATATGATTAATAATATTACTTCGTCTCCAAATGGTGCGGTTTACTTAACAGAAACTGAGGCTTTAGATGTAAATAGAGTATTTGACCCAAGGCTATCTTATGATAAAGGTGCTATGGTGCTGAACATGCTTCGTTTTAAATTAGGTGATGCTATTTTCTTTCAAGGAATAAAAAATTATTTAGCAGATGTGAATTTGGCTTATAAATATGCAATAACCTCAAATTTACAAGCCCATTTAGAAGCGGTTTACGGAAGTAGTTTGACTGAATTCTTTAATGATTGGATTTATAATCAAGGGTATCCAAAATACACCATAACGGTTCAGAATAGTGCTGTTGGTCAAGCGGGAATAACTGTTAATCAAACAACTACAGATTTGTCAGTGCCCTTTTTTGAAATGCCTGTTCCGATACGTTTAACTGGTGCTGGTGGCGTTTTTCAAGATGTTGTTGTGAATAACACGGTCAACGGAGAACAATTTACAGTTTCTGTCCCATTTCCAGTTACTGGAGTTCAATTTGACCCAAAAAAAGATATTATTTCTAAATCAAGTACTGCAACATTGGAAACATCCGATTTCAACTTTGATCAATCTATCCAAATTTATCCAAATCCAGCTTCAAATGCTCTTTCTATTGATTTGCAGGAAGGAATTGAAATTGAAAGTGCCATTTTTTATACCGTTATAGGGCAAAAAATAATGGAAACTAAATCAGATAAAAATTGGGATATTTCTTCATTAACTTCAGGAATTCATTTTTTAAGTGTCCAAACAAATAAGGGAACGAAACAATTTAAGTTTATAAAAGAATAACCTTTTTAAGAGTATTGCTTTCAAATGCCGCTTCGATAATTCGCATCACGTTAATTCCGTCTTGAGCAGTTACGGGCTCGATAGAATTAGCAGAAATGGATTGGTAAATCCCTTCAAAATAGTCGTAATAATTTCCAAGAAGTGATGGAACTTTTTTGTAAACTACAGTTCCATTTGTTTCGGTGTGAATAATCCCTTCGTTTCCTTCTTTTTCTGATTTCCAAGTTGTTAGATTCGGTTTTTCTCTCAATTTTAAAGCGTCTTCTTGCAAATCACCACGTTGTTTCAAAAAAGAACCTTTTTTGCCGTGAATTACATAAGCAGGAATAGCTTCTCTAACAAAAAAACCTGCTTTTAATCGAACTCTAAAATCGGTATAAAACAGTAAAATATCAATATAATCATCAACTAAAGAGTGGTTTCTTGTGATTCTAATATCTGCAAAAACACTTTTTGGCATTCCAAATAAATGAAGGGCTTGATCTATTAAATGCGGTCCTAAATCCTTCAAAATCCCAGAACCAGAATTGACAGTTTCTTTGTGTATTTTTGGACTTAAAACAGGATTGTATCTGTCAAAATGAAATTC
>CANIFM010000003.1 GCA_947466955.1 Bacteroidota bacterium | reverse complement strand
GGATTGGAATTAAAAACCCTAATATCACAGAAGGTTTAAAAGCTATTGTAGAAGTAGTGGCATTTGGAAACTTTAATTAGCAATTATGAAAACAAAATTACTTTTATCAATATTACTTTTTGGAACGCAATTTCAAATAGATGCTCAAGAATTAAGTCGGATACTTAAACCAACTCCAACTGAAAGTAAAAATTCACCGCAAAGTTTAATTGTTTTAGATACTTTAGACACTAAATTTGCATTGGGTCTTGAAAGTAGTTTAGAAAGAAATTCTTTAACTACTCAAACTAAATTACCATATCCTATTATTTTTGTTCACGGTTTATATTCAAGTGCAAGTACTTGGGATGCAACCAAAAATCTACTAATTAATTCATTTGGCTTAACATATGGAGGGGAGTTTAATGCAAATCTTAATTATGACGGTTCGCAATTTACTTCAAATTCATTAGAAGATACTTATTTATTTAATCCAAATAGTAGTACTATAAGTGGAGCAGATTTTTATATGGTAAATTTTAACGTTACTTCTATATTAAGCAATCAATCTGCAATAGTTAAACAAGGTTATATTTTAAAAGATATAGTGATGGCAGTGATGCAGTTAACTGGTAAAAATAAAGTAGTTTTAATGGGACACAGCATGGGTGGATTAGCATCAAGAGAATATCTACAAAATACTGCAAATTGGCAAATTGATGGGCTTCCTCATGTTGCAAAATTAGCAACTACTGGAACTCCTCACGGTGGTAGTAATATGACTGACGGAAATCTTTATTCGGATATTGATTTTTCAAGTGAAGCAATTAGGGACTTAAAAAAATTATCTGTGTATTTAGAGGGTGGATATGAAAGTTCCGTTCCAACAACTTATTATAACAGTGATGTAAATTGTAATGGAATACCAAATGATGGTTTGTATGTATTAGGATTAAATGAAAGAACTATTTTCTCCGATATTGATTATTCTTGTGTTATAGGAACTGCTCTTTCTATTCTTGGTGTTGGTGGAGACGGTGCTGTAACTGTAAGTAGTGCTAATATAAATAATGCAAATATTGGTTACTCTAATTTGACACAAAATATTTTTAGTGTATTTAAAGTTCATACACTATTGGCTGGTGATTGGTACACAGTAATGCAAGCTGTTGATGAGCCAAACGAATTTCCAATAGCTTATGGGGTTTCTCTTAATAACCCATCGGTATATTATGGTTTTAATTCTGAACAATCACCATCATCGCCTTATGCAAATGGTTATGATTATGATGACTATAAGTTTTCAGTTACGAGCAACAGCAACGTAACTATTTCAATAAATAAACCAACTGCATTAAATCTAAATGCTCGATTAGTTTCAAGTACTTATGCTCAAATAGGGTCAGTTTTTAGTAATAATGGTGGTGCATCAATTAATTTTACATTCAATAATTTACCACAAGGAGATTATTATTTGGAAATTTATGGGATTCCAACAACTAATACAATTAGTCAATATAATTTTAGTTTATCTTCAACACTCTCCAACCCAGATTTCATTTCCGCAAATTCATTGAAAATATACCCAAACCCAACTTCTTCAAGGGTAAGTTTCGATAACACAATCGATAAGTTTGAAACAGCAACTGTAATCAATTATTTAGGGCAAGTAGTTTCAGAAATTAGATTTAGTTCATTTGAAGTTAACCAACAGATTGATTTGAGTTCCTTTACCGCTGGTGTTTATTTAGTCAAGTTTACTAATAACGACAAATCAATTACCCAAAAAATAATAAAAGAATAAATACCAAAGACTACTCGAAAAAGTAGTCTTTTTTTTGTTGATAATGTTTAGACAGTTTATCGTGATAATTTACATATATTTGTTTAAAACCAGTGAACTAATATTAAAGACGATAATAACTCAATTACCTACAAATAAAACAAATAATGTTTGAACAAACTTTCAAGAATATAGATGACATCTTGCACAAAGATGCTGGATGCGGTAGCGAATTAGATTATGTAGAGCAAACCTCTTGGGTGTTGTTCTTAAAGTACTTAGATGATTTAGAAAATGATAAAGCAACCGCTGCTGAATTAACTGGAAAACAATACAAGCCACTTATTGATACCGAGTACCAATGGAATGTTTGGGCAGCTCCAAAAGGTGCAGATGGAAAGATTGACCACAACGCCGCCTTGACTGGCGATGACCTTGCCGATTTTGTAAACATTCAACTCTTTCCCTACCTTAAAAAATTTAAGGCAGATGCTGTTAGTGCAGATACAATTGAATATAAAGTTGGAGAGATATTTAGCGAATTAAAAAACCGCATACAAAGCGGATATAACCTTCGTGAAGTAATTAACCGCATTGATGAACTTCGTTTCCGTACCCACGCTGAAAAGCACGAAATGAGCCATTTGTATGAGTCCAAAATACAAAACATGGGCAATGCTGGGCGTAATGGTGGAGAGTACTACACACCAAGACCATTAATTACCACAATTGTAAAAGTGGTCGCTCCAGAAATTGGAAATAAAATATACGATGGTGCTGTGGGTAGTGCTGGTTTCTTATGTGAAGCATTTAGCTATTTGCAAAACAGCAAAAAACTAACGACTACTGATGTAGAAATTTTACAAAAGAGAACCTTTTACGGAAAAGAGAAAAAATCATTGGCTTATATCATTGGGACAATGAATATGATTTTTCACGGTATTGAAGCACCAAATATTGTGCATACCAATACACTTGCTGAAAACTTAGCTGATATTCAAGAAAAAGACCGTTACGATATTATATTGGCTAACCCTCCGTTTGGTGGTAAAGAACGTGCCGAAGTACAACAAAACTTCCCAATTAAAACGGGTGAAACCGCTTCCTTATTTTTACAACACTTTATTAAAATACTAAAGGCTGGTGGTAAAGCTGCTGTAGTAATTAAAAACACCTTTTTAAGCAATACCGATAATGCCTCTGTGGCATTGCGTAAACAATTGTTAGAAAGTTGCAACCTACATACTGTTTTAGATTTACCAGCTGGAACTTTTACTGGTGCTGGTGTAAAAACTGTTGTATTATTTTTTGAAAAAGGAAGTGCAACCAAAAAAGTTTGGTTTTACCAATTGAACTTGAATAGAAACTTAGGTAAGACCAATGCACTTAACGAAAAAGATTTAACTGATTTTGTAACACTACAAAAAACAAAAGGAGAAAGCGAAAACTCTTGGAGCATTGCAGTAAAAGAAATTGACCAAACTACTTTTGACCTAAGTGCCAAAAACCCAAACAAAAAAGAAGAAGCCGCTTTACGCCAACCTCAAGAAATTTTAGAGGAAATGAAAGCCTTAGATGAAGAAAGTGCTGATATTTTAAACTCAATTTTGGAACTGATATGAAACAAGGTTGGGAAAGTAAAAGAATTGAAGACTGCTTCAAACTAAAAAGTGGGGATGGTTTAACGAGTAAAATGATGAGTGAAGATGGAATATATCCAGTCTTTGGAGGAAATGGAATTGCTGGATTACATAATAAATTTAATCTTTCTGGTAGTAATGTAATTATAGGAAGGGTTGGTGCGTTGTGCGGAAATGTTAGACATATGAATGAAAAGATTTGGCTAACTGATAATGCTTTTAGAATAGTGGATTTCAAATATGATTTTGACCATTCATTTCTTACATATTTACTCAACTTTAAAAACTTACGTGAATTTGCAAGACAAGCAGCACAGCCAGTTATTTCTAATTCATCATTGAAAGACGTTACTTTAGAATTTCCAAAGTCACTTTCAGAGCAACAACGCATCGTAACCATATTAGATGAAGCATTTACCGCCATAGCCATAGCAAAAGCTAATGCCGAACAAAACCTCAAAAACGCTAAAGAACTTTTTGAAAGTTATTTGCAAGGGGTGTTTGAGAATAAAGGTGAGGATTGGGAAGAGAAAACGTTAGGGGAAATAGCAGATGTAGAATATGGATTTACTGATAAATCAACAGAAGAAGGAGATTTTAGATATATTAGGATTACAGATATTGATAAAAATGGCGAACTAATTTTAGAAGATAAAAAGTACATAAATCATTCAATAGAAGCAGAAGGTTTTTTAATTCGTGATAATGATTTATTAATGGCAAGAACTGGTGCAACATTTGCCAAAGTTTTATTATATACCGGTGATGAACCTTCTGTATTTGCTTCTTACCTCATAAGAATTAAATTCAACGAAAAAATTGAAAACGCCCTTTATTGGTATTTTACGAAAACAAAGTATTATTGGGAACAAGCAAATAGTTTACAGTCTGGTGCTGCTCAACCGCATTTTAATGGTGCAGCAGTTAAGCAAGTAATTTTTTCATATCCAAAATCAACTAAAGAGCAAAAAGTTTTGATTGGAAAATTTGAAACACTTTCCGTTGAAACCAAAAAGTTAGAAGCTATTTATCAGCAAAAAATAAATGATTTAGAAGAATTGAAAAAATCCGTTTTGCAAAAGGCGTTTAGTGGGGAATTGAAAACTGATGAGCTATGTGTATAATATCTGATAAAATTGTTTTTTGTACTTGCGAAACTGGTTCTTATGAGGATTTGCCACATTACTGGCTTTTATATCGTTTTAATAAGCAGAAAGATTTAATGTGTGTTGGAGAGCCATTGATGCCTTATGACCTTTTGCAGCTCAATTACAATTTAAACAAAGAAACCTTAGCCAAAAGATTAAATGAGGAAGATGCCTTTGATAAAGCAATTGAATTTAAACCAAAAGACCAGTTAGAGATTGTAATCAATAATTTGGCAAAAGCTGAAATAGAACGAATGACTTTTTGTTTCAAGTATAAAAGTGGTAAATGGATAGCTGAAGAATATGACACTTTTGAATTAATGAACCGATATGACGAATTAGTATTTGGCAATTTTGAACAAATAGAAGCAATATGAACGAAGCAGAAACTATCCAACAATTAATTCAATACAATGCCGCTGACGGTAATGTTGCTATTGCGGTAAATCTTGCTAACGACACGGTGTGGTTATCATTGAATGACTTGGTGCAATTATTTGAAAGAGATAAATCGGTTATTTCAAGGCACATTAGTACTATTTATAAAGAGGGGGAATTAGTAAGAGACGCAACTGTTGCAAAATATGCAACAGTTCAAAAAGAAGGCGGTAGAGAAATTTCAAGAGATATAGAATACTTCAATCTTGATGTAATTATATCGGTAGGATATAGAGTAAAATCTAAAAGAGGGACAAATTTTAGAATTTGGGCAAGTTCTGTTTTAAAGAAACAGCTGATTGAAAATGCCAAAAAAAGTAGTGGTAGTATAGATTATGAAGAAAAATACTTACATCTAATAAAGACTATTACAATTGCAACAAATACCGCTCTATTAGACGATTTGACTACTTCAGAATCAAAAGGAATTTTAAAAATTCTTCAAGAATATGCTTATGCATTGGAAACGCTGGATAAATATGACCACCAACAACTCACAATAGCTTTACCAACAGAAACGGTTGTTGAAACAGAAAAGCTAACCTATGAAAATGCAATTCAACAAATTCGGATTTGGAGGGATTTTCAAAAAGCGGGTAATCTCTTTGGAAACGAAAAAGACCAATCTTTCAAGAGTTCTTTAGAAACCATTTATCAAACTTTTGATGGAATAGATTTATACCCAACCATTGAAGAAAAAGCTGCAAATTTATTGTACTTCATTGTTAAAAATCACTCTTTTTCGGATGGCAATAAACGAATTGCAGCTGGATTGTTTGTTTATTTTTTAGATATGAACAACAAGCTATTAAATAATTATGGGAATAAAAGAATTAATGATAATGCCTTAGTGGCTATAACCATAATGATTGCCGAAAGTAAATCAGAAGAAAAAGATATTATGGCAAAACTGGTAGTAAATCTAATCAATAGCAATAATTAATTATGAACGAATCAGAAACAAGAGCAGAACTAATTGACCCAAAGCTAAAAGCTTGTGGTTGGGGCGTTGTAGAAGGTTCAAAAATCCTTCGAGAATACAATATTACTGCTGGGAAAATACAAACTGGTGGCGGTAGGTCTAAAAAAATTATTGCAGATTATGTGTTGGTTTACAAAGGCATTAAATTGGCTGTTGTAGAAGCTAAAAGCAATGATTTAGGCGTAGGCGAAGGTGTGGCACAAGCCAAACAATATGCCGAGAAACTAACCTTAGAAACTACTTATTCTACAAACGGAAACGAGATTTATAGTATCTGTATGAAAACTGGTGACGAAGGTTTGGTCGATAATTACCTTTCGCCAGAGGAGCTGTGGCATAAAACTTTTGTAGTTCAAAACGAATGGAGAGAAAAATTTGCAAATGTTCCCTTTGAAGATAAAAGCGGTACTTGGCAGTTGAGGTACTATCAAGAAATTGCAGTAAAAAACACATTAGAAGCATTAGCAAATAATAAAGACCGTATTTTACTAACCCTTGCTACTGGAACTGGAAAAACGGCTATTGCCTTTCAAATTGCGTGGAAATTATTTCAAACACGTTGGAACTTAAAGCGTGATGGCAGTCGCAGACCAAGAATATTATTTTTAGCGGATAGAAACATATTAGCAGACCAAGCATTTAACTCCTTTTCCGCCTTTCCAGAAGATGCTTTAGTGAGAATTAAACCGAGCGAAATAAAGAAAAAAGGAAACGTACCTACTAACGGAAGTATCTTCTTTACCATCTTCCAAACCTTTATGAGTGGTACTGATAAGGATGGTAAACCAGCACCTTACTTTGGTGCTTATCCACCAGATTATTTTGACTTCATTATTATTGATGAGTGCCATAGAGGTGGGGCAAACGATGAAGGCAATTGGAGAGCCATTATGAATTATTTTGCACCAGCAGTTCAGTTGGGTTTAACGGCTACACCTAAACGACAAGACAATGTTGATACCTATAAATACTTTGGCGAACCAGTTTATATTTATTCGCTTAAAGAAGGTATTAACGATGGTTTCCTTACTCCATTTAAAGTAAAGCGTATTAGTACAACGTTGGATGATTATATCTACACCAGCGATGACCAAATAATTGAAGGAGAAATTGAAGAAGGCAGAACCTATACTGAAAGTGATTTTAACCGCATTATTGAAATAAAGGAAAGAGAGGCAAAACGAGTTCAAATTTATATGAACGAAGCCAATCAGAAAGAAAAAGCCATTATTTTTTGTGCTACTCAAGACCACGCAGCAGCAGTTAGAGATTTAGTAAACCAATACAAAACAAGTACTAATCCAAATTATTGTGTGCGTGTTACCGCCAACGATGGCGAAATTGGAGAACAGTTTTTAAGAGAGTTTCAAGATAATGAAAAAACTATTCCAACCATACTCACAACTTCGCAAAAATTATCAACTGGAGTAGATGCAAGAAACATTCGTAACATTGTTTTAATGCGTCCAGTAAATTCAATGATTGAGTTTAAGCAAATTGTAGGTCGTGGTACTCGATTGTTTGATGGTAAAGAGTTTTTCACCATTTATGATTATGTAGATGCCTACCATCATTTTGCCGACCCAGAGTGGGATGGTGAACCATTAGACCCAGAAAAAGATACAGCACCAATACTTCCAAAAAAACCTTGTAAAGTTTGTAATCAAAGTCCTTGTGTGTGCGAGAAACCAGAAAAAGAACCTTGCGATATTTGCGGTGAATTATTCTGCAATTGCAACAAGCAAAAGAAGGTTAAAATAAAATTGCGTGATGGTAAAGAACGAGAAATACAATCAATGATTTCAACTTCATTTTGGGGGGCAGATGGCAAACCAATTTCAGCAGAGCAGTTTTTGAATAATCTGTTTGGCGAGTTGCCAAATCTTTTCAAAAGCGAAGCAGAATTAAGAACGCTATGGAGCAACCCAATGACCAGAAAAGTTTTGTTAGAAAAATTGGATGCAGCTGGATTTCCTAAAAGTGATTTATTAATCGTTCAGTCATTAGTAAATATGGAAAACAGCGATTTGTTCGATGTTTTAGAATATGTTTTCAATGGCAACTACAATTCACTAACGAGAGAGCAAAGAGTTGCGGCATCACAAGCCACTATTTTTGCATTGTTGGACAACAAACAAAAGGAGTTCATAGAATTTGTATTAAGCAAATACGTTGAAACTGGCGTTGAAGAATTAGACCAAGATAAATTACCAATCTTGCTGACAAACAAATATCAATCTTTGGAAGATGCTAAAGAAGTTCTCGGAAACGTTGGCGATATTAGCAAACTTTTTATTGAGTTTCAGAAGTATTTGTATGAAGAGAAGGTGGCTTAATAACGAACATAAATATTAAATGTGTAAATCAGAAATAAGTTACGATAAAAAAAAAATCAATTTTGATGAATCTTTAGAAAGATTATTGAAAAATTATTTCAATTTTAGAAAAAGTTGGGAATCTTGGTGCTATTTGTCAAATTTAGAAGTAAAATACTCAACTGAAGATATTAGAAAATATGCTGATGACAATGATTTACTATTTCATCTTCGTTATGTTGTGATGAAGGATTATCATATAGAATACTATAAAATGTTTAAAGTAAGTTATAATAAGGATAATAATAGAGATAATATTTTTAGATTATTAAGTTTTTATTTGGAATTAAATCCAATCAAAGAAAAAGCAGTCAGCTTGGTGTTAAAAAAATTACATTCTTGTTCTGAAGTGATTAAAAGAGCTTTAGATGTTAGAGATAAATTTTATGCTCACTTGGATTATGATTATAAGTCATATAATGGTACATTTAAATTTCACGATTTTGAGGATAGTTTAGTAGCTTTGGAAGGAGCAATCATCTTACTTGTTTCTAAAAAGAAGTTTAAGCAATTGTTATTACAAATTCCATCAAGGAATGATTTTAAGCTTCATTTGACAATTTAACAAAATAGCCAAACAATCGTTCGATTATTTGGCTTCCTAATTCGGGGGGAGGTTGAGGTTGTTTTAGTGGGATTTTTTTGATGCTTATTGTTTGGGGGAGAATTATTTAACATAACTTTCAGCTGACTTATAAATACCATTTTTTTCATCTTTGAATTTACGTTTATTAACCTCTCTATTAATATAACCACTTTTAGGTCTTGCTTTAGAATCTTTACTTCCTTTTGGTCTGCCTAATATTTTTCCTTGAGATTTAGCTCGGTTAATGCCCTCTTTTGTTCTTTCGGAAATCAAACTCCTTTCAAATTCAGAAAAAGCAGAAAGTATCTGAAAGTGTAATCGCCCAACTGCATTTGTAAAATCTAAATTATCCGAAACGGACACAAAACCAATTCCTTTATCTGTTAGCTCTTGAATTTCTAAAATTAGCTCTCTACTTGACCTTGCGTACCTATCCAATTTAAATACTATAATTTGTGAATACTCTCGTGCTCGAAGTTTTTGTAATAGGTTTTGTTTAATGGGTCTGGTGTTTCTGGTTGATTCGACCTCTTCATACAAATCATATTCAAGATTGTTATCATTTGCATATTGAACCAATCTTAACTTCTGGTTGTCTGTAGTTTGTTTACCAGTTGAAACACGACAATACAATGCTACTTTGCCAGTTATTATTTCTTCTTGTTTAGACATAGAAATATCATTTAGAATAAATTATTAATACAAATTGTTTTTTAGAGGAATGGTTGTTAACTTGGCGTAGCTTGTTATGTTATTAACTGGTAATATATTAACCGCTACAACTTTTCTTAATTTAAATCCATTTCCAACTGGATAGATTTCAAAAACTGGAATTTTCCTTTCCAATCCTTGCCTAACTTCATAGTACGAACCTCTTCCAATTGTACCATTAAAGTTACTAACAACTATAAAATCAACTGTATCTATTAATTGAAGGTATTGATTGTAGATTGATGTTTTCTTGAAAAACAAGTGTATGTTTGGAGAAATAACAAAGCAATTATAAAGCTTACTGATATAGTCATATTCTTTAACTTCTCTTGCGGTGTTAAATGTCTTTGTGCTGTGGCTATAATAGCCGAGTAATGGTTTGTTCATATTTTCTATTTTTTTATAGTTTGGGATAATGCTTTAATGTTTGCTAATGTGTACGATATAACTTTGGAAGCAAAACCGATTGCGAGTATTACACCCACCAGCGTTGCAGTTACTGTTGCGTACTTAATATATTTGCTATTTTTAAATTGCTCTTGCAATTCTTTATTAACATTAAATTCAAAGTCAATTTTTTTCTCTTCTTTCATATCTGTTGTTTAAATAAATTATTGTAAATATTCCAATTGTAAACCCAATGAAAAGGGTTTGTTTTAATGCTTTGTTTTCGTTTTTTAGAAATAAACTTGCTTCTATTCCAGCAAGGTCAATGTTAGCTTCTGGCATAGGTATTATGCGATGTAAATCTGTGTTTATCATATTTTAGTTATTTTATAATTATCATCGTCAATCCGCTCATATTTTACTTCATAAACGGAGTAACAATAGTTGTTTGAAAATTTACTCATAGATAAGTGAGTAAAAACACTAAAAGAAAATCCCTTACCCATTAAAAATTGTTTGTGCACTGTTCTTTCATTTTCTCCATCTAAAACGTCAATCAATATTCTAAAGTTTAAGAGTAATTGTTTGTTTATGAAGCTCAATCGCTTTCTTAATTGATTGTTTATTTTGTTATGGAAGAGTATTCGATTTTCTTTTGATGCAAATATTTGGTTTTGTCTTGTTGGTATGAATGAATCACCGCTATAACAACAAGTCCGAATTTCATTATTAATTGCCATATTAATTAGTTTAAAGTTTTTTTAATGTTCACTACCGCTTGTGCAAAATCACTTGAATTTGGCGGTTTTTGGATTTTTTTGTTTAATGCTAATTCTCTATACTTACGTGAACGAGCAAATACCCTTTTATTGATTCCTAATTCTACTATTTCTTTTGGAATGTAGTAATTTGTTATTTTAGAAATGTTTCTCACTATGCTTCCAAAAACTTTGTTTCCATTAAATGTTCTTTTTAGATGTTGAGGTAATTTTTTTCCTTTGATTTCTATTTTAGGAATACTTACAACAATGTGGTGATGAACACCGCCATTTTTTCCAATATCAACGAGTCTTATATATCCAAGAAGATACGAGTTGTTTGCTTTTAAACTTTTTTTTAGTGCAAAAAAGAATCTGTCTAACATATCCTTCTCGTTGTAATCAATAACATACTCGATTAGCGTGTATCTTTTTGTACAAGCATACGTTTGAAAGAAATCTTTTATCTTAATTTCGCGATGGTACTTTATCACTTCAAGGTCTGTAAATTTTACCCAATTCTGATTAGTTTCATCCTCATATATTTTGATACTGGTAGCTCTTCGTATGGTTTTAGATTCTCTATTTGTCCTTCTCGAAAAAGGAGCTGTAAAAATGTGTTTCATAGGAAGTAAGATTAAAGGAATTTAGGTTTAATTGAGTTGATGTTTTCTTCTGTGACAGTTTCAGCATAAACAAGTACTTTTCTGCCGATTTTAAATGCTCTGATTCTCCCATTGGTAATTAATCTTCCCACAGTTTTTGTAGATGACCTTAAATGAGATGAAGTTTCCTTTTTTGTCCAAAAGACTGGAGGTGTTTTTTGTGATTCCATAATTTCTATCTATATTGTTTTATGGTTACAAATTTTGAAATTATCTAAAAAATAAAATGGGTCAATATTTTCGTGTTAGAAAAATATTGACCCATTTTATTTAATAAAAAAATATTATATTACGACCCTTTTTTGGAAAAGACGAAATGCATCCTTTACTTCATAGTCAGTAATTAGATTTTCGTCAAGATATTTAAAGAAAAATTTTGAAGTCACATTTTTAAAAAACCAAATAAATAAAATATTCTTTTTAGTATTAGTTATCTCCTCTGAAAATATAATGTTTTTTTCAATGATTGATTTTAATCTTTTTTTTTGATTTAATGGTTTTAACATAAAAATCAAGTCTATCCCCATTAGTTTTATTTTCTCTTCATCCATTGTATCAAAGGAATTATTATATCCAGAGATGAAGTTATAGTGGGCATTTACTCTATCAATCTTTATTGGTTTATCGTTTGAATTGTATTTCGAGTAAATTTTATTATCTTTAATAAAATTAAATTCCAAATCTGTTCCGTTAAATTGCGTTGATACAATAGACCTACTTACCTTTATAAAAACGTATTGGTGTATAAATAATACAATTTCTGAAACTATAACATCTACTTCAATTTCTTTTACAAACTCATTATTTTTTAATTTGTTAAGTTTTTCATCTACTGATTGTAAATCAATTCTTAAATTTATAATTTCAAGAATTACTGATTGGTCAATGATACTTTTTGAATTTATCTCATTTCTATTAAATTTCCTTCTTTTTGAAATTATAATAGATGGTAGCACAACCATAAGATAACCAAATAAATCTTGATTTATTTTTGTACTTATATTTTCTAAAAAGAAATGTTCAAAATTATCTTGACTGTCAATAAAGGATAAATTTTCATAAATTTTCTCAACCGAAAATAGATTTGCTTTGGTTGGGTAAAGAAAAATTGGAAATGTAGAATTATTATAATACATTGCAGTAAGTTATGAGTATGGACACAAAATGGACACACAAATATAATAAAAAATCCTTAAACCCCAATTTTATTGGTATTTAAGGATTAATTTGTGACCTTGACTGGATTCAAACCAGTAACCTCTTGAGCCGTAATCAAGTGCGCTATTCAGTTGCGCCACAAGGCCATTTTGTGGGTGCAAATATACCTATAATTGTGTAATTTGCAAGTCTAAATCTAAAATAAATCTAATTTTTGTTTATAATCGCCTGCATTGTCCTAGTGCTCTAGTAGTTACGAAGTAGCGATAACCAACTATTGCTTTTTGCCAGTTCTTAGCTTTGGCTAAATCCAATCTTTGTTTGGTGAAGCTTGGTAAAAGGAGTTTATTGATTTTGGCAAGAATTTTAAACATGTAAAAATTAGTCTTTATCTTGTTTTTCATTTGCTATAGCAAAATTCCTTGATTTTTTTTCATAGGTTGCATACGATTTATCACTTGGATTAACAATTACCGTTTTGATTGTAATTTCGTCACCAATCTTGAAACTTCGAGCAACCATTTGATAGTCAAGTAGAAAATCACCGCAATAGTAATTTCCATTTTCATCAATTTCTATAATTCCTGTGTGTATTCCTTTGGCCATTGTAATTTTAATTTAATTTTATACTGCAAAACTAAACAATTTCTGATGAATTTATACATTTAGCTGAAACCTAAAATTTATCATTACTTACAATTTCACCAATAAATCAAGTAAATAATACTTTTTATCAATAATAATTTGATTAAATAAGTATAAACATTTATATTTTTCGTAAATTTATTTTTTGTATAAAAACACATTTAAAATCAGATACTTATGAAAAACCTGTTAATAATTCCAATTTTACTTCTCGCAATAAATAGCTTCTCGCAAGACCATTTTTCCGGGATTACTACTTCAAAACGAGTTGGAATTCTAAATGTCGGAATAAATCCTTCTGAATTAGCCAATTTAAATAGTCGCTTTGAAGTGCAATTATTTTCATCAAGTGTGAACATATCCAATGATAAAATTGGTTTTAATGATATTGTTAGTGGAAATAATTTAGAATCCCTTTTGTTTAAGGGAACGGAACCCGTTAATTTTAATATTGATACAGAATTTTTAGGACCTGGATTTGCAATTAAACTATTAAAATGGGGTTTTGCCGTAACTTCAAAAGGATATATAAAAGCAAATATTGTCGATGTTAGCCCAAATCTTGGAGCGGCATTGACAAATAATTCGATCGATGCAATCGGAAGTTCCGCTATTATATCGAGTTCAAATAACCAAAGGATGAATGCAACCGCTTGGGGAGAAATTGGACTTTCGGTAGCTCATAAAATTTATGAAACCAAAAAATATAAAATTAATGCTGGGATTACTTTCAAATTGCTATTTCCTGGCGCCTATGCAAATATTGGGGTAGATAAATTTAATGGAACTATTACAAATAATTTAGGGAATTATGTACTTACAAATGCCAACGCAAATATGAATTTTGCCTATTCAGGAAGTTTAGGCATTGATTTTACAAATGTTAGCGATTATACAAAATCTGTTTTTGGAAACCTTCAAGGAATGGCAACAGACCTTGGAGTGGATTACCAACTTTTAGGTTCTGGAAAAAATTATAAATTGAAAATTGGTGCTGCTTTGAAAAACATGGGGAGTATGACTTTTAAATCTTCGGATAACTATGCTACAAATTATACCCTTACAATTGAAGGCACACAACAATTAAATTTGAATCAATTCAACAATTCTAATGGTGTTAAAGACGCTGAAAACGTACTTATAAATAGTGGGTTTTTAAATAAAACTCCTCAAAACACTGACTTTAAAGTGCAACTTCCTACAGTTTTGAATCTTTATGCAGATATAAAAATTGTTCCTAAATTGAATATCACCCTTTTTACACAACAAAAAATGAAAAGCAATAGCGGTAACGATCAAATTACTTCTCAAAACATAATTTCTGTAACACCAAGATTTGCAATAAATATTTTTGAAGCCTATATTCCCGTTGCAATAAATGAAGTTTCAGGAACAACTGCTGGTTTTGGTTTTAGATTAGGAGGGTTCTTCCTGGGTTCCAATTCTGTTCTAACTGCACTTACAAGCGATGGAAAACAAGCTGATTTTTACACTGGATTTCGTTTTGGATTTCTATAATAAATAATTTATATCATTACTATGGAATTCAAAACAAACATACAATTTAGAACAGAAACTCTAAAACGATTATTGTTTTCAATTCAAGAAAATGAAGATCGGATTATTCAAGCGTTGTATAACGATTTTAAGAAACCTGCTTTTGAGGCTGTTTTAACTGAAACTAATTATGTAATTAGCGACCTTAAGAACACAATCAAAAATATAAAATGTTGGTCAAAACCTAAAAAAGTACTTCCATCACTATTAAATTTTCCTTCAAAAGATTATATCTATAGTGAGCCTTACGGCAAAGTTTTGATAATTGCGCCTTGGAATTACCCGTTTCAATTGGCTTTGTGTCCTTTAATTGCGGCTGTTGTGGCTGGAAATTCAGTTGTATTGAAACCTTCAGAATTAACGCCGCACACGTCAAGGATTATTGCTGAAATTATTTCAAATGTATTTGATAAAAATCATGTAGAAGTTATTGAAGGCGGTGTTGAAGTATCGCAAAACCTATTGTCACAACGCTGGGATTACATCTTTTTTACTGGAAGTGTGGCTGTAGGAAAAATTGTTGCCAAAGCTGCTGCTGAATATCTCACACCAATAACTTTAGAATTAGGAGGTAAAAATCCTTGTATAATTGATGAAACTGCCAATTTAAAATTAGCTGCAAAACGAATTGTTTGGGGAAAATTTATAAATGCGGGGCAAACCTGTATTGCACCTGATTATTTATTAGTTCACGATAGCGTAAAATTGGAATTTACTGAACATTTAAAACAAGAAATCACCAATGCTTATGGAGAAAATCCTGAATTATCTCCTGATTATACACGGATAATAAATACTAAAAACTGGGAACGATTATTGAATTTAATTGAACCTGAAAAAGTGATTTTTGGAGGTCAATCCAATAAAGAAAATTGCTTCCTCGCTCCTACTCTCATTGACGAGCCATCACTTGAAAGTGAAGTAATGAAAGACGAAATCTTTGGACCTTTACTGCCCATTTTATCGTATCAAAATACTGTCGATTTGAAAAATATAATTACAAAATATGAGAAACCTTTGTCTTTGTATGTATTCACAACAAACAATTATTTTGCCGAAGAAATGATTCAAAAATTCTCTTTTGGCGGTGGATGTATAAATGATACTGTAATTCATTTCTCCAACAATCGATTGCCCTTTGGAGGCGTTGGTCATTCTGGAATTGGGGCGTATCATGGAAAATTGAGTTTTGATACTTTTTCCCATAAAAAATCAATTGTAAAAAAAGCAAATTGGCTTGATTTACCAATGCGATATGCACCATACAATGATAAATTGAAAACGATTAAGAAGCTTTTGAAATGGCTCTAAATTAAAACCAATTGCGTTTTTTAAAGTAATAAACCATACCAATTACAATAGAAAACATAATTCCAATAACAATAAAATAGCCATTTGGATTTTTCAATTCTGGCATATTTTCAAAATTCATTCCATAAACTCCGACAATAAAAGTCAAAGGAATAAATATTGCAGAAACTACCGTCAAAATCTTCATAACCTCATTCATCTTGTGGTTTTGGGAAGAAAAAAAGAAATTTGACGCACTATCAAGCGTAACCATATCATCATCAATTTGATCCAAAAGTTCTAAACTTTTTTGGTGTAAACGAGCAAAAAAGCTGAAATTTTCATGAGCAATCGCATTGAAAACATCATCATCTTTGATGCTTTTAATTGAATATAAGGAATCCCGTAACGGAATAATAGAACGTTTCAAAAAGTTGAAATTATCACGGTGTTTCTCAATTTGCACCAAAATAGAAGGATTGGCACTGGTTTTAGAAAGGCTAATTAACAATTCCACCTTGTCTTCTTCCGCTTCAATGGTAATATAGAAATTTTCCATTATCGCATCAAGCAATAAATAAAGTAAATAATCCGCCTTTTTAGTTCTTACAATTCCAGAATGGGTTCTAATTCGCTCCCGAATATGAGCAAAGAAATCGCTTCTTTTTTCTTGAAAGGATACTAAAACTCCTTCTTTTATCAAGAAACTAATTTGTTCAACAGAAATATTATCGGAATGTTCCGTTGGTAAAAGTGATTTTATATTGAAAAATAAAACATCGTGAAATTCATCTAATTTTGTTCTTCTGGTGGTATTTAAAATATCCCCTAAAATAAAATTATCAACATCTAAGAAAGTCCCAATAGATTTTATCAATTCAATATCGTTCAAACCATGGATGTTCAACCAATTTATCTTATTTAAATCCAATGTTTCAGGAAATTCATTGATTTTAAAATCAGGATATTCCGTTAAATCAATATCATCATAGACAAACAATTGCATTTCGGTTTGTAATTTCTTATGAACGCCCGTATATTCTAATATTGAAGGTTGAACTTTTCTGCCTTTTTTGTATCTAATTTTTCTCACAATGTCTAATTTTGTCTAAATTTAAGAATTATTATAAAATTCAGAGTATTTTTACTAAAAATCATTACATGAAAATTTTAATCATCAATATAAAAGAGTTAATTCAAGTTCGTGAAAAAGGAATTTTAAAAGTTTCTGGAGCAGAAATGAGTGTACTTCCAACTATTAAAAATGCCTTTTTATTAATAGAAAATGATACAATTGCTGCTTTTGGAGCAATGGACAATTGTCCAGAAACTAACGCAGATACTACGATTGATGCCGCTGGGAAAATGGTTCTGCCAACTTGGTGTGACAGCCATACGCATATCGTTTATGCAGGAAATAGAGAGCAAGAATTTGTAGATAGAATTAATGGTTTGTCGTATGAAGAAATTGCCAATCGCGGCGGTGGAATTCTAAATTCGGCTAAAAAACTCAACGAAACTTCGGAAGAAGAGCTTTATAATCAATCAAAAGTTCGGTTGGAAGAAGTAATGAAATTAGGAACTGGAGCGGTAGAAATTAAATCGGGTTACGGACTTTATGTTGAAGGAGAATTGAAAATGCTTCGGGTAATTCAAAAACTAAAATCCAATTATCCAATTGCTATTAAAGCTACTTTCCTTGGTGCGCATGCATTTCCAATAGAATATAAAGAAAATCATAAAGGTTATATTGATTTAATTATCAATGAAATGATTCCTCAAATTGCCAAAGAACAACTTGCTGATTTTATAGATGTTTTTTGTGAAATGGGTTATTTTTCAGTAGAGGAAACGGAGCAAATTATGGCTGCAGGAATACAATTTGGATTAATTCCGAAAATTCACGTCAATCAATTCAATGCTATTGGTGGAATTAAAGCAGCTGTACAATACAATGCACTTTCTGTGGATCATCTTGAAGTTATGAATTCTGAAGATATTGAAGCCTTAAAAAACACTGAAACCATGCCCGTTGCGTTGCCTTCGTGTTCTTATTTTTTGAGTATTCCTTACACGCCTGCGCGAGAAATGATTTCGGCAGGATTACCATTGGCATTAGCCACCGATTTCAATCCTGGCTCTACTCCTTCTGGAAATATGAATTTTGTGGTCGCTACGGCTTGCATAAAAATGAAAATGACACCCGAAGAAGCTATCAATGCAGCCACAATTAACGGTGCTTTTGCAATGGGAATTTCTGAAACGCATGGAAGTATTACAATAGGTAAAAAAGCCAATATCATTATCACTAAGCCAATTAGCTCTTTTTATCAGTTGCCATACGCATTTGGAAGCAACCTAATAGATACTGTAATTATTGGAGGGAATATTATTTAGTAATATTAATAAAAAAGGGATTCGTTTGTCACGAATCCCTTTTTATTTATAACTAAAAGTTGACTATTTCAATGAAAAACTTGATTTAGAAACCAATTCCCCTTTGTCAAAAACATTTACAAAATAAGTTCCTTTTTCAAGTTTATCACTTGGTAAATTTTGAGTTACATCAACCGTTTTATTTTCATATTTAACATTGGCAACAAAGCTATATGTCAACGTTTTATCAGCAAAAGCCTCTGTTTGTTTTTCACCAATAACGTTACTTTTACTATCAATTACTTGAACATAATATTTTTTATCACCTGATTTTGCAATAGAATTTTCAGCGATTGTGAAGCTAATTTTTAAAATATCAGCACGACTTGCTTTATCTGTTGCAATTTCTTTTCCAGAACTTCTTACTTTAAAAGCAGCCGTTTTTAAATTCAATACACTTAATTTAGATCCTTTTTCAACTGTTTTAGCTAAATCTTCATTTTGACCAACTAAAACTTCATTGAATTTTTTAGATTCTCCAAGAACAACAATTGTACTGTCACGTTGAACTGTTAAAACGGTGTTGTCTTTCTTTAAACCTTCGTTTTCAGCAACTAAACCTTTCATTTTTGATTCTAATTCAAGGAATTGTTTTTTGTATTTTGCCATTGAAGCAACATCACCTTTAGATTTTTGCAAATTTGCCATCAAAGCAACAACTTTATCTCTTTCAGCAACTAATTCATCAGACATAGAAGTGTTTTCAGCAATTGCAGCGTCATAAGTAGATTTTAATGCTTGCAAATCTTTTAATACAGATTCTTTTTCTGTAATTGTTGTAGTTAATTTAGTTTGAGTTGCATTGGCATCAGAAGTTATTTTGTAGATATAAACTAAACTTATTGCTAAGAGTACTGATAATGCAATAATTATTGCTTTTAGACTTGAATTACTTTTTTGATTTTCCATGTTTTGATTAATTTTTTACGAAAATAATAATTTATATTCTAATAACGTAGGTAAATAAATTATATTATTTTTGAGGAAAGAAAATTTCTATGGAAAAATTGATTCCCTTCACGGTTAACGACCTTGCAAAAGTTACCAACTTCAGATGTGGAGAAGTGAAATTTGGCGAAAAAATGATTACTGTTCCTATAAATTCTGATGCAATTTCATTTTTGAAAACCTGTGAAGTAAAATACGTTTTGTTTGGAATCCCTGAAGACATTGGAGTTAGAGCTAATTATGGTCGCCCAGGAGCCGCTTCGGCTTGGGAAAGTGCTATAAAAAGCATTGCAAATATTCAACACAATCGGTTTTGCAAAGGAAGTCAATTGCTTGTTTTAGGACAATTAGATGTTACGGATGAAATGGCGGAAAGTCAAAAATTAGATTTTAATGCTGTAAATGATAGAAAAAAGTTAAATCAATTGGTTCATAAAATCGATAAAGAAGTTTCTCATATCATATTTAATATCATAAAAGCGGGTAAAACCCCAATCATTATTGGAGGTGGTCATAATAATTCTTACGGAAATATTAAAGGCGTTGCATTGGCAAAAGGGAAACCTATTAATGCAATTAATTTTGATGCGCATTCCGATTTTAGAATTTTGGAAGGTCGTCACAGTGGAAATGGTTTTTCGTATGCCTATGAAGAAGGATTTTTACATAAATATTTCATCTTTGGATTGCATGAAAATTATACTTCTAAAAGTGTTTTAGATTCTTTGAAAAAAATTGAAGATCGTGTAAAATTTAATACCTACGATGAAATTCAAATTAGAAAGCAAAAAAAGTTTGAACCTGAAATGAATGTAGCACTGGAATTTATCAAAGAAGACTGTTTTGGAATTGAAATAGATCTTGATGCGATTCCTAATATTGCGAGTAGCGCTATGACATTGAGCGGTTTTTCGGTTGAGAAATTACGCCAATTTATCTATCACTTTGGAAACAATCAAAATGCATCATATCTTCATATTTGCGAAGGCGCTCCTGATTTAGGTGACGAAAAAAACACGCATTTAATTGGAAAATTAATTGGTTATTTGGTTACCGATTTTATGAAAGCCAATTATGTAAACCCTACAAATAATCAATAAATCAATACGTTTACATTTGCTTTAAGCGCAAAAAATAGTGATATAATTAATAAAACCTATCTTTGCAGAGAATTTTAGTACCTAATACTAAATTCTAAATATCAAAAATATGTTATTCGAAGATTTATCACTTTCAAAAAGTATCCAAAAAGCCGTATTTG
Organism: Bacteroidota bacterium; assembly: GCA_947466955.1. Classification (GTDB taxonomy): domain Bacteria; phylum Bacteroidota; class Bacteroidia; order Flavobacteriales; family Flavobacteriaceae; genus Flavobacterium. The sequence continues at coordinate 22,481 of CANIFM010000003.1, read as the reverse complement.
AATTAGGCTATACAGAAGCAACACCAATTCAAGAACAAGCAATTCCAATTGTTTTGGCGGGTCAAGATTTAATTGGTTGCGCACAAACGGGAACAGGAAAAACGGGCGCATTTGCAATACCAATTATTCATCAATTGCACCGAATTGTTGGTTCTACAAAAAAAGCAAAACAAATTCGTGCTTTAGTTGTAACGCCAACAAGGGAATTAGCAGTTCAAATTGGGCAAAGTTTTGAGGCGTATGGAAAATACACAAATTTAACACAACTTACTATATTTGGTGGGGTTTCGCAAAATCCACAAGTTGATACTTTGAGAAATGGTGTCGATATTTTGGTGGCAACTCCTGGTCGATTATTAGATTTACACAAACAAGGATTCATAGATTTAGATCATTTGCATACTTTAGTCCTTGACGAAGCAGATCAAATGTTAGACATGGGATTTGTAAATGACGTGAAGAAAATCGTTAAATTGACTCCAAAAAACAGACAAACTTTATTCTTTTCGGCTACAATGCCAATAGCAATTCGGGAATTAGCAGAAATGTTTCTTCAAGATCCTGCAACAGTTTCGGTTTCACCCGTTTCGTCAACAGCGGAAAATGTAGAACAAAGAGTCTATTTTGTTGATAAAACTGAAAAAAGAAATTTGTTATACCATTTAATAAAAAATGAAAATCTATCGGATGTTTTGGTGTTTTCAAGAACGAAACACGGGGCTGACAATGTTGTAAAAGCGTTGAGAAAACAAAATATTGCTGCAGAAGCCATTCACGGCGATAAATCTCAAAATGCAAGACAACGTGTTTTAGATGCTTTTAAAAATAAAGAAGTTGGCGTTCTTGTTGCCACTGACATTGCTGCTCGTGGAATTGACATCGATCAACTGCCATTTGTAATCAATTTTGATTTACCTAATATTCCTGAAACCTACGTGCACAGAATTGGTAGAACAGGACGTGCCGGAAATGGTGGAATTGCGATTTCATTTTGTAGTAAAGACGAACATGCGTATTGGAAAGACATCCAAAAATTGATAAAAGTTGATGTGAAAACGGTTTCAGATCATCCTTATCCTTGGCATAGCGGAAGTCCAGAAACAGCTCCTGCGGCTGCACAAAATAATTCTAATAGAAGCGGCGAAGCTAATAAATCCAGAAAATCTAATGTTTCTAAACAGAATAAAAAGCGCTGGTACTAAACTGCTTACTAATTTTTATCTTAAATTATAAACGAAATCTTACTGGAATTTAACGAAACTGTAATTCGTCTATAAACAACTACATTTCAACGTTTTAACTGTTAATTTACGATTTGTAAATACTTATTTTATCTAAATTTGATAGAATAAATTATAAATCATTTAATTAAAAAAACATGGAAACATTAGTTAAAAAAGATGGATTATTTCCGTCAGTAAGTAAGGCAGCGAATACTCTTTTTGATGATTTTTTTTCGAGAGACATCTTTGATTGGACCGACAGAAATTATTCAGCATTGGGAACAAGTTTGCCTTCGGTAAATCTCAAAGAAACCGACACTAAACTGGTAATTGAATTGGCAGCTCCAGGAATGAAAAAAGAAGATTTCAAGGTAGAAATCGACAACAATCTACTTGCAATTTCATCTGAAAAACGAGAAGAAAAAGAAGAAAAAAATAAAAAAGAAGATTACGTTCGTAAAGAATTTAATTATCAATCTTTTTACAGATCATTCACCCTTCCTGATTATGTCGATGAAAACAAAATTGAAGCCATTTATAAAGATGGTATTCTTCATGTAACCGTTTCTAAAAAAGAAGGTGCGAAGAAAAAAGCATTGAAAAACATTCCAATTAAATAGTTCAAACCTATTTATATCTGTTTTGTTTTATGCTATTTCAAAACAGAAAAGAAACGCTGGTATTAATCAGCGTTTTTTTTCTGTACCAATTCTGATATAATTGAATATAATTCTGATGTTTTATAAGGCTTAATAACAACTGCATCCATACCAGATATAATGGCTTCCTGTTCAATTTCATGTTTAGAAAATGCCGTTAAAGCAATAATTGGTGTTTTAATATTATTTTGCCTAATCTTGATTGTTGTTTCAAAGCCATTCATTCCAGGCATGTTAATATCCATTAAAATCAAATCAAAAGTTTCTGTTTCTAGAATTTCAAGAGCTTCTATTCCAGCTTCTACAACAGTGCAGTTGCATTGGCTTTTCTCTAGAATCTTTCTCGTTACTAATTGATTTATCTTATTATCTTCAACGATTAAGACCTTAAGATTTGAAAATACAGTATTTACAATTTCCACATTTGCAATTTCAGACGATTCCGAACTAACATTTTTAAATTTAATTGTAAAATTAAAAGTAGTTCCTTTTCCTAGTTCACTTTGAAGTTGAATCTTAGTATCAAATAAATCTATTAACTTTTTAACTATTGACAATCCTAAACCAGAACCTTGATAATTAACGTTAGCATCATTAAGTTGTACGAATCTATCGAAAATTTTTGTTTGGTTTTCGAGTGCAATTCCAATTCCTGTATCTTTAACTTCAAATTCAATATGGCTAAAATTATCCTTAGTATTTAATAAATTAACAGTTAATATAACTTCTCCTTCTTTTGTAAATTTCAATGAATTACTAATCAGATTAATTAATATTTGTGACAATCTATCCTTATCACCAATTAACTGTTTAGGAATTTTTTCATCAATTTTAAAAGATATGTTATTATGATTCATTTTAAATAAAACACTTATTGTCTCTAAAATAGAATTCATTTCATCGAAAATATTAAAAGTCGTTTTTTCTAATGCAATTTGCTTGTTTTCGATTTTACTAATTTGTAGTACATCATTTACTAAAGATAGCAAATAATTTGCAGAAAATTTAAGAGAATCAATATAAGTACTTTTTGCAAGTTCTGGATGTTCATCTTTTAAAATATCTACAATTCCTACAACTCCATATAAAGGCGTTCTTAGTTCATGGCTAATTGTGGAAATAAATTGTGTTTTAAGATTGGAAATATCTATGGCTTGTTTTTTGGCAATTTTTAACTTTTTATTAGTCTCAAGTAGTTTAAGATTTGCTTTTTTCTTAAAAATATAACCTTTATAAAGAGTTACTAATAATAGAATAAATATTAAGAACAAAATTATAAACAATATTCCTATAACTTTAGTTTGATAAATTATTTGAATCTGTCTCGCTTTTTGTATCTCCAATTGACTAATTTGTCGCTTATACTCATCTAAAACCATACTCATTCCAGATTTTCTTTCTATTTTTGAATGCTCATCATTGTATAGCTTTTCTTTTAGTACATTATATTTATCCATATAAAGATACGCATTTTCAAAATCTTCCTTTTTTGAGTACATTCGAGCAATATCGTCATATACTTCTACCGCATTTCCTTCTAAAAATTCCGGTTTATTTTCCCCGCAAAATTCTAATGCTTTTTTATATGATTTTTCAGAATCTACATAATTATTTTTATAGGAATAATAGGCACCTAGTAAGGAATTATAGGAAATTTTAGCTTCCAATTCTTCTCCATTTTCAACAGATGATTTGACTGTTTTTAGATACGGAAATCCGTTATTATAATCATCAATCGCAAAATAAGCAGTTGCAATATTAATATTGGCATACATTATTTCATAGTCGTCTTTTAGCAATTTTGAATAATACAAGCCTTTTTTATAATGATAAATTCCTTTTTTGAAATCAATGTTCCGAAAACAATAGGTTCTAGCAATATTATTGTGTAATGAATATTTTATAAAATCACTCTTCGTTTTATTGGCATATTCTAAACCTTTATTGAAAAAAAAGATTGCTTTTGCAAAATCATAATATTCATCAAGATTCAATCCTATTATATTATAAGATCTAGCAATAAGTTCATTGTCATTTATTAATATTGCTTTTTCAAGTGCTTTTTTTGCTAATACTAAAGATTTATCACATTCTAATTTACTTAAATGAGCACCTGATTTGGTTATAATATTTTTAATTTCCGCAACAGTAGTCACTTCAGATTGGGAGAATCCAAATTGGAAGATAAATAAAAAAAATAGTAAGAGTGTTTTTTTAAACATTATTTATAAATCAAATTTTGAATTTACGAATGTATAAAACCTTTTGTAGTTATAGAAAATGTTTTCCATTTATTTATAAAAAAAAGAGACCATTTGGTCTCTCTTTACTTTAACTTCTAATTAATTTTCTATATTTCAATCGTTTCGGGGTTAAATCTCCACCCAAACGTTTCTTCTTATTTTCCTCATAATCAGAGAATCCACCTTCAAAATAATAAACTTCAGAATTTCCTTCAAATGCCAAAATATGCGTACAAATTCTATCCAAAAACCATCTGTCGTGAGAAATTACAACGGCACAACCAGCAAAATTTTCTAAACCTTCTTCCAAAGCACGAAGCGTATTGATGTCCAAATCATTCGTTGGCTCATCTAATAAAAGTACGTTTCCTTCTTCTTTCAAAGTCATAGCAAGATGCAAACGGTTTCGTTCTCCACCAGAAAGCATCGAAACTTTCTTGTTTTGTTCCCCACCACCAAAATTAAATCGTGACAAATAAGCTCTTGAATTTACTTGCTTTCCGCCCATCATAATCAATTCTTGACCGTCAGCGAAGTTTTCCCAAATCGATTTCTCAGGATTTATATTGGAATGCGCTTGATCGACATAAGCGATTTTTACAGTTTCTCCAATCAAAAATTCCCCTGAATCTGGTTTTTCTTCTCCCATAATCATTTTGAAAATGGTTGATTTACCAGCCCCATTGGGTCCAATAATCCCAACAATTCCAGCTTGTGGCAAAGTAAAATTCAAATTATCATATAATAATTTATCGCCAAAAGCTTTCGCAACATTTTTGGCTTCAATTACATTCGTTCCTAAACGAGGTCCATTTGGAATATAAATTTCTAAATTTTCATCCAATTGTTTTTGGTCTTCATTCAGTAATTTATCATAATTCTGCAAACGTGCTTTTTGTTTCGTCTGACGCCCTTTTGCGCCTTGACGAACCCAGTCCAACTCGCGTTCTAAAGTTTTTCTACGTTTCGAAGCTACTTTTTCTTCCAATGCCATTCTGCTTGATTTTTGATCCAACCAAGACGAATAATTCCCTTTCCAAGGAATACCTTCTCCCCTATCCAATTCTAAAATCCAACCTGCAACATTATCCAAAAAGTACCTGTCGTGCGTTACCGCAATTACAGTTCCTGCGTATTGTGCCAAATGCTGTTCTAACCAAAGTACGCTTTCCGCATCCAAGTGATTCGTAGGTTCATCTAATAATAATACGTCTGGTTGTTGCAATAATAATCGGCACAAAGCCACACGACGACGCTCTCCACCAGACAAATTCTTGATTGGCGTATCCCCTTCTGGCGTGCGCAAAGCATCCATGGCAATTTCTAATTTGGTGTCGATTTCCCAAGCTCCAAGTGCATCAATTTTATCTTGCAGCGCCGCTTGACGATCCATCAACTTGTCCATTTTATCCGCATCTTCATAGTTTTCTGGAAGACCAAATAAATCATTTATACCATTATATTCTTCTAAAACTGCCATTGTTTCGGCAACTCCTTCACGAACAATTTCGATTACCGTTTTCGAATCATCAAGAATTGGTTCTTGTTCTAAATAGCCAACAGTATATCCTGGCTGAAAAACCACATCACCTTGATAATTTTTATCAGCACCCGAAATAATTCTCAGTAAAGACGATTTTCCAGAACCGTTAAGTCCAAGAATACCAATTTTTGCTCCATAAAAGAAACTCAAATAAATGTTTTTTAATACCGGTTTGTCTGCTCCTTGATAGGTTTTACTCAATTTCTGCATTGAGAAAATTACTTTTTTATCGTCTGCCATTTTATTGTTTTTTAATATAATTATTTATTGTATTTATTTAAATTTTGCATTTACTATTAAATTGATAACTCATAACTCATAATTTTAAATCCTTCCTTTCAACGCACTAAATACCCAAGCATTTGCGAGAAAACCCACGCCAACAGCCACAAATCCCCAACCTGAAATTTCACTGTATTTGAATACGCCGAGACCTATTAACAATAATCCCATAAGTATCATAATCAATGTTGCCCATCCTAAAACGGTGTTTTTGTTCATTCCCATAACTGAAGTTTTGTAAATTTGGTGTTGCAAATATCGTTAAAAATAGTATTTGTTTCAAATGTAAATTGATTTCCTTCAAAATCAATATTTGAAATTCTTAATTAAAAATTCCGACTAACATTTCCTTTAATAAATCGTGTTGTGGCATTGCATTGGCACCAACACCTTTGCTTTTAACATCAATATCTCTCAAAAGCGCTACAATTTGACTCACTTTTTTCATTGGATAATTTTTCAATGCAACATCATAATCTTTAAGAAAAAAGGGATTTACTTTTAAAACCGCAGCCACATTTTTTGGGTTTTTATCTTTCAATCCGTGGTATTGTAATACTTGTATAAAAAAGCTAAAAATCAATCCCGTTGTCATTACCATTGGATGGTCTTTCGGATTATCTGAAAAATACTGTGCAATTTTATACGATTTCAATTGGTTGCGTTCGCCAATAGCTTTTCGCAATTCAAAAATATTAAAATCCTTGCTAAAGCCAATGTTTTCCTCAATATCCTTTGCAGAAATTGTACTTCCAGCAGGCAAAATAATTTGTAGTTTTTCGAGTTCGTTATTTATTTTACCTAAATCCGTACCCAAAAATTCCACCAACATCGCATTTGCTTTTGGTTCAATAGAAAACTTCTTAGTCTGTAAAACCCTTGTAATCCATTGACCAACTTGATTTTCATAAAGCTTTTTACTTTCAAAAACAACACCAGCTTTGTCAAAAAGCTTGGTTACTTTTTTGCGTTTGTCTAAGGTTTTATATTTATAACAAACTACCAAAACAGTTGAAGGCATTGGACTTAAAGCATAACTTTCAAATTTATCGATTGTTTTTACCAAATCTTGCGCTTCTTTAACAATCACAACTTGACGTTCAGCCATCATTGGATAGCGTTTTGCAGCCGAAATAATATCTTCAACAGATACATCACGACCATAAAGCACCGTCTGGTTGAAACTTTTCTCCTCTTCGGAAAGTACATTTTCTTCAATATAATCTGATAATTTATCAATATAATATGGCTCCTCGCCCATCAAAAAATAAATTGGTTTTATATTTCCAGCTTTAATATCGTTAACAATTTTCAAAACTTCATCCATTGGGATTTATTATTTTGGATTTATTATTTTAGATTTCGGATTGACAAAAAAATATTTTCAATATTATGTATTTTGTACTCATTTATCATTCTATCTATCATCTATCTGTCTATTTTCTATTCTCTTTTTTCTATATTGAAAAAGTCTTACTTTTGCTATATGAAGCAACTCCAGTTTCCCACTTATTCATTCCGATTCAAAAATAGTGAAAATAAAGTAGCTATTTTCGATGAAATCAGGAAAAAATTTATAATTATTACTCCCGAAGAATGGGTTCGTCAGCACGTAGTTCAGTTTTTGCTACAAGATAAAAAATATCCAAAGTCACATATAAACGTAGAAAAACTATTGAAAATCAATGGTTTAAATAAACGATATGACATTGTAGTTTACAATCCTGACGGTAGTATTTTTATTTTAGTGGAATGTAAAGCCCCCGAAATTAAAATATCGCAACACACATTCGACCAAATCGCAAGATACAATATGACTTTGAATGCCGAATATTTGATGGTAACTAACGGACTTAATCATTACTTTTGCAAAATGGATTATGAAAACGAGAAATACGATTTCCTACCTGAATTACCAGAATATCAATCTTTAAATTCAATGAAATAAGTGAAAATTGCCGTTGTCATACTCAATTGGAATGGAGTGAAATTGTTGGAACAATTTCTACCTTCTGTTGTTCAATATTCATCTGAAGCGTCTGTATTTGTTGCAGATAATGCTTCTACTGATGATTCAATTTCATTTGTAAAAGAAAATTTTCCAACCGTTCAAATTATAAAAAACGACTATAATTTTGGATTTGCACAAGGCTATAATGAAGCTTTGAAAAATGTCGATGCTGATATTTTTGCCCTTGTAAATTCTGATGTTGAAGTTACCGAAAATTGGTTGCAATCCATAATTGAAACCTTCAAAAACGAACCACAAACTGCCATTATTCAACCAAAAATATTAGATTACAAACGCAAAGAATATTTTGAATATGCAGGAGCTGGTGGAGGTTTCATAGATAAATATGGTTATCCTTTTTGCCGTGGACGAATTTTTGAAACTTTAGAGAAAGACAACGGACAATACAACGATACTTGTGAAATTTTTTGGGCTTCGGGTGCTTGTTTTTTTATTAGAAGTTCAGTTTACAAAGAATTAAAAGGCTTTGATGCCGATTTTTTTGCCCATCAAGAAGAAATTGATTTATGTTGGCGTGCTTTCAACAACAATCACATCGTTAAATACAATGGAAAATCCACTGTTTATCACGTTGGCGGTGCTACATTAAAAGAAGGAAATCCTAAAAAAACGTTCCTGAATTTTAGAAATTCTTTATTGATGTTAACAAAAAACCTACCTAAAGAATCCTTGTTTCAAGTACTTTTAATTAGAATGATTTTAGATGGTATTGCAGGAATCCGATTTTTATTTCAAGGAAAGTTTTTACATACTATAGCAGTTTTAAAAGCTCATTTTTACTTTTATCATCTCCTTTCAATAAATTATAAAAAACGTGGAAAAACACAATTGCAAACATACTACAAACTAAAAAGTATCGTTTATAGTTATTATATTAAACGTGGCATCGTTTTTGAAAAGCTATTTTAACAATAGTTAGACTATTAATTTTTATACAATTTATTTCCTTAATTTTGCAAAAAAACAATCCTTATGAAAAAAATCATTTTAGCAGTTTCATTAGTCGCTTTATTAGCAACTTCTTGCGGCACAAAGAAAAAAATTGCAGCATTAGAATCTAAAAATAAAGAAATTCAAGATTTGTTAAATACTTGCACAGTAAAATTAAATACTTGTTTGACTGAAAAAGAAGCGATTGCAAGTCAGATTGACTTTCTAAAGAAAAACAATTCCGATTTACTTAGTACAATGGGAAATATGACTACTTTATCAACTAAAGGAGCTCAAAACATTGAAAAAGCATTGGAAACTATTAAGGAAAAAGACTTGAAAATTACAAGAATGCAAGATGCTTTGACCAAAAAAGACAGCGTTACTCTTGCATTGGTTACCAGCATAAAAAGTTCGGTTGGAATGTCAGATCCAGACATTGAAGTTAATGTTGAAAAAGGTGTAGTTTTCATTTCTATTGCGGATAAATTACTTTTCAAAAGTGGCAGTTATTTAGTGAGCGAGCGTGCAAAAGAAGTGCTTGCGAAAGTAGCAAAAATAATCAATGACAAACCTACATTTGAATGTATGGTTGAAGGGCACACCGATAATGTTCCGTTCATTGGAAACAATATCTTGCTTGATAATTGGGATTTGAGTGCCAAACGTTCTACTGCAATTGTTCGTGTATTAACGAATGAATTGAAGGTAAATCCAAAACAATTAATCGCTGCAGGTCGTGGAGAATTTATTCCACTGGTAGAAAACAATTCTGTTGCAAACCGTGCAATCAATAGAAGAACTCGTATTGTTATCCTACCAAAAATCGATGAGTTTTACGAAATGATTGAAAAAGAAATGAAGAAGAAATAGTGAACAGTGTAAAGTTTGAAAAAGTGTTCAGTTGGTTCAGAAATACAAAAACGTCTTGAGAAATCAAGACGTTTTTTGTTATAATAATTACTAAAAAGTAGCGCTATTGATTTTAGTTTATTTTAGAAAATTGAAACTGATTACTAATTTATTGAACACAGAATACTTTCTTAAAGCACATCCAAACTTCCTTTTCCTTCTCTGACAACAACAGGTTCAAATCCTGATAAATCAATTATTGTAGAACCCATATTATCGCCATAACCTCCGTCAATTATCATATCGACAAGGTTTTGCCATTTCTCAAAAATCAATTCCGGATCGGTAGAATATTCTAAAACTGCATCTTCATCGTGAATGGATGTCGAAACTATTGGATTTCCCAATTGACGCACAATTTCTAAGGCAATCGCATTGTCAGGAACCCGAATTCCAACCGTAGTTTTCTTTTTGAATTCTTTTGGTAAACTATTATTTCCAGGCAAAATGAAAGTATAAGGTCCTGGCAAAGCTCTTTTTAAGATTTTAAAAGTTGCGGTGTCAATTTGCTTCACGTAGTCTGAAATGTTACTCAAATCGGAACAAATAAAAGAAAAATTGGCTTTTTCCAGCTTAACGCCTTTGATTTTTGCAATGCGTTCCAATGCTTTGGTATTCGTAATATCGCAACCCAAACCATAAACTGTATCTGTTGGATAAATCACCAAACCACCATTTTTCAATACGTCAACCACTTTTTTAATAGCGGCTTCGTTTGGTTTATCTTCGTATATTTTTATGAATTGTGCCATTTTAATTTCTTTATGCTTTAAGCCTTATGCTATAAGCGTTTACCCGATTACGTCCAATTTTGCAAAACGCAGTAATAATTTCTTAATTCCGCCAACTTCAAATTTGATTTCTGCTTTTTTATCTGCGCCAACGCCTTCTAAATTAATGACTTCGCCTTTTCCAAAACGTTCGTGCATTACAACATTTCCAATCGTTAATTTATTGTCAAATAAGTTGGCTGCACCCGAAGGCGCATTTGAATTCATTGGCTTCAACTTCCTAACAGTTGCAGGTTGCTCATCACCATATTGCTTAGGTGGCGTTCCTCCTATTGGCTTAGCCAAACGCAATTTTGATTTATCAACATCACCAAAAATATCACTATCAATCATTGGTTTGTACCTGTAATTATTTTCTTCTGGCGTTAAATATTCCAAATATTGACCGTCAATTTCTTCAATAAAACGAGAAGGTTCACTGTCCGTCAATTTTCCCCAGCGGTAACGAGATTGCGCATACGTCAAATACGCTTGGTGTTCTGCACGTGTTAATGCCACGTAAAACAAGCGACGTTCTTCCTCTAATTCACTTCGAGTACTCATACTCATCGCACTTGGAAACAAATCTTCCTCCATTCCAACCACAAAAACCGATGGAAATTCCAATCCTTTTGCCAAGTGAATGGTCATTAATGCCACGCGATCATCATCGCCAGTATCTTTATCTAAATCGGTTGCCAAAGCCACATCTTCCATAAATTCGGCTAAAGCACCACGAGCGCCATCTATTTCTTTTTGCCCTTCGGTAAAATCTTTCATACCGTTCAATAACTCTTCGATATTTTCAATTTTAGCAACACCTTCGGGGGTTCCGTCTTTTTTCAATTCCTGAACCAATCCTGTTTTTTTAGAAACGTGATCGGCAATATAAAACGCATCTTGATTTTCATTTATAACCTGAAAACTTTGAATCATAGTCACAAAATCAGTCAGTTTTTGTTTCGTTCCAGAATTCAGTTTCAAGTCAATTTTATCAATATTTTGCATTACTTCAAATATCGATCTTTTGTAATGATTGGCAGCAATTGTTAGTTTTTCAACTGTTGTATCGCCAATTCCACGTGCTGGATAATTGATTACTCGAATCAATGCTTCCTCATCTTTTGGATTGATAATTAAGCGTAAATAGCACAAAACATCCTTAATTTCTTTCCTTTGATAAAAAGACAAACCTCCATAAATTCGATAGGGAATATCTCTTTTTCGAAGCGCATCTTCCATCGCACGAGATTGCGCATTGGTACGATACAAAATAGCAAATTGGCCATTCATCATTTGGTTTTGCATTTTTTGCTCCCAGATAGTACTAGCAACAAATCGGCCTTCTTCCCCATCAGTCAAACTGCGATGTACTTTTATTTTTGCGCCAAAGTCATTAGCAGTCCATACAATTTTGTCTAATTTAGTTTTGTTTTTATCAATAATAGAATTGGCAGCTTCTACAATATTTTTTGTAGAACGGTAATTTTGTTCCAATCGATAGGTTTTTACGCCTTCATAATCTTTTTGGAAATTCAGAATGTTATTGATATTTGCACCTCGAAAAGCATAAATACTTTGTGCATCATCTCCAACCACACAAATATTTTGAAATTTATCGGATAACGCACGAACAATTAAATATTGAGAATGATTGGTATCTTGGTACTCATCAACCAAAATATATCGAAATCTGTTTTGATATTTGGCTAAAACTTCAGGAAATCGGGTCAGTAATTCGTTAGTTTTCAATAATAAATCATCAAAATCCATTGCGCCAGCTTTGAAACAACGCTCTACATAATTTTGATAAATTTCACCCAAACGAGGTTTTTTAGACATCGCATCTTGCTCTTGCAATTCAGGATTATTGAAATACGCTTTTACAGTTATCAAACTATTTTTATAAGAAGAAATCCTGCTTAAAACCTGTTTTGGTTTGTAAATATCTCTGTCCAATTGCATTTCCTTAATAACAGAAGAAATCAATCGCACAGAATCTTGCGTATCATAAATGGTAAAATTGGAAGGATAACCCAATTTATCTGCTTCCGAGCGAAGTATTCTTGCAAAAACAGAGTGAAAAGTTCCCATCCAAAGATTTTTAGCTTCGTTGGAACCTACAATATCCGAAATTCTTTTCTTCATTTCACGAGCCGCTTTGTTCGTAAAAGTCAATGCCAAAATACTAAAAGAATCAACTCCCAAACTCATCAAATAGGCGATTCTAATGGTTAGAACGCGTGTTTTTCCTGAGCCTGCACCCGCAATAATTATCATTGGCCCGTCCTTTTGCAGAACTGGTTCTTGTTGCGCTTCGTTAAGTTGGCTAATGTATTTTTGCATTTTTAATTTTCAATATTGAATACAAAAATAAGAATTTAGAATGAAGAATTTGGTATGAAAACAAACTATAAATTAGAAGTTATACAATTTTATCAACCTGCTTATTTTCCAATAAAAACATCATACGCAAAGCGGATTAATGTTCCAATTACAACTACCAAAAAGAAAATTCTTATAAACTTATTTCCTTTGTTGATTGCTAACTTAGCACCTAAAAAACCACCAACTGCATTGCAAACTGCCATTGGAATTGCTATCATCCAAATGATTTTTCCTTTGATTATGAACAAACAAATCGAACCAAAATTTGTTGCTAAATTTACCATTTTTGCATTGGCAGAAGCCTGAAGAAAATCGAAACCGAGTAATGTTACGAATGCCAAAACCAAGAAACTTCCTGTTCCAGGTCCAATAAAACCATCATAAAATCCGATGAAAAAGGAAATCAAAACCGCATATAAAATCTGTTGGTTTGTAGAATGAGATTTATCGGAATGTTGTCCGAAATTTTTCTTTACATACGTATAAATCACCAATAACGACAATACGACAAGTAGCAACGGTTTCATAAAATCATTGCTCACATAAGTCAATAAAGTAGACCCTAAAAATGCCGAAGGAACTGCTAAAACCATCATAATGATTAGCAATTTCCAATTCATTTCTATCTTTTTTAAATATTGAAATGCAGCAAAAAAAGTACCGCTAAAAGAAGGGATTTTTAGTGTTCCAATAATTGTTGCAACGGGAAGATTTGGCAGTAAAATCAAACCCATTGGCGTTTGAATTAATCCACCACCACCAACTATTGCATCTACAAAACCAGCTAAAAAAGCGGCTATACATAATAAGATTAAAATTGTGACATCCATTTTTTTTAAAATTTTATCAAATGTAAGCTATAAGTTTATTTGTTTATTCGTTAATTTGTTTTTTGATTCTAAAACAAACACAATTTATATTTAAAAATGGAAACTACAAAATTAATTGAATTATTAAGTTATACTTTACCGGCAATAATTACAGGGCTTGTCGCCTATTATTTTTTTAATTTACATACAAAAAATGAAGAAGGAAGACGTCGCTTTTTACTCAATAAAGAAGCTCAAAAAGATGCGTTGCCAATTCGTTTACAAGCTTTTGAACGTATGACTTTGTTTTTAGAACGAATAAATCTTGCAAAATTACTAATTCGGATTACTCCAATTTCGGAAGATAAAAACGATTATGAAAACTATGTAATTGCACAAATTGAGCAAGAATTTGAACACAATTTAACGCAACAAATTTATATGTCAGATGAATGCTGGACTATAATTGTTACGGCTAAAAACGCTACAATTCAAATGATTAGAAAAGCAAATTTGAGCGACCGTGTGGACAATGCAAACAAATTACGAGAAGTGATTTTGAACGATTTAATGGACAAACAATCGCCAAGTAACGCTGCTTTGGCGTATATTAAAAATGAAGTCAGTATGATGTGGTAAAATTTATTGTTTTTCTGATAATAATCGCTGTAATTGCACTTTTTCATTATCCTGAAGTTCCAATAAAAGACTTTCAAAATAGGTTCTCACATTCTGATTTTTCAACAATAATCTGATTTTTTCTCTGCCAAATTTTGAGAATTGCCATTTATGACTCGTCAAGGAATTTACTAAAAATGGAAATACATTCTTATCCTTATTATTAATGAAAAGTAAATTTTCTAAAGCATTTTGACGTATCGAACTTTCAAATTTTGGCGAACAATAATCTAGCAATTCATCATAGAATTTGGCTTTGTTATCCAATTCATACTCTTTCGTTCCAAGCGCTAATGTCAACCACAGAATACGAAGATTTTTATCATTGAAACCCACCCAATCTTTAGATTTTTCAAGGTGTTTTATTTGGTCTTCGGGAAACTGCGACCACAATGAATTAAGCGCAACTTCCCTTGTAATATAGGATTTATCATCCATTAAAGTCTCAAATTCCACTTTGAATTCTAATGGTATTTTTGGTGTCGTATTTGCAATTGCTTGTCGGATATTTACGTCATTTGTAGCCATACCTAAACGTAATATAATTGCTTTATCAGCAAATGAAACATTCTCAATTTGGTAAATAATTTCTTCTTTTATTGTGAAATACACATCCGATTGCATTGTTTTTATAAAGACATCTTGCTTCTCTATAAAAGGTTTGTTCCTAAGTTTCTGAATTTCGAATAACTCCTTTATTGATTCATTTTTTGATAGTAATTCTGTAGCTTTTTGATTGTCAAAACCAGAACTTTCCAACCATTTTATTCTAAAAGCATCTACATCGTATTTGGAAACTTTTTTAATTTCATCCAAGAATTCATCCGTAGTTACATTTTTAAAAGAATACTTTTTCAAATAGTTTTGCACCGCTTTTTGAAAAACCTTAGCACCAACTCCTTCTCGCAAAACGTGCAAAGCCCAAGCTCCCTTTTGATAATAGGATAAAGAACTGGCTTTTTCATTCAAAATTGGAATCGTATCTGTTTTGGAAGCCGACTTCAATTGCTGCGAAATAGAGTATAATTTATAATAAAAATAATCGGTACCAAACACTTCTTTTTCAGCCAATAAAGCATAATAAGTAGCAAATCCTTCCTGTAACCAATGATGTTTTCCGCTTTCGGCAGTTACCAAATCTCCAAACCATTGGTGCGCCAATTCGTGTGCATTTACGTTCACATAATTTTTATCTTCAAACCCAATTTTATCAACCACAAAATCTCTTGAAAAAACCGTTGCCGAAGTATTTTCCATTCCTGCGTATAAAAAATCACGAACGGGAATTTGCTTATAAACTTCCCAAGGATACTTCACTCCTATTTCTTTTTCAAAAAAATTAAAGATAGTTTTAGAATAACGATACGTTGGTTCTAACTTTGCAACATCCTCGTTTTCAATATAAAATTGCAATGGAATTCCACTCTTGGATTTCTCATTTTGAACTTCAAATTTCCCAATCGCAAGCATCAAAAGGTAACTGCTCATTGGTTTTTTCATTCTATAATGCCAATCAATTGTTGTGGAATTGACTGTTTTATTTTCTAAAACCCCATTAGAAATTACTTGAAAGTTTTTATCAAAATTGACATCCAAATTGAAAATTACTTTTTCATTGACATCATCAAAACTTGGAAACCAATTACTCGTATATTTCCCTTGTCCTTGCGTCCAAATTTGAAGATTTTCATCTACTCCAACAAAATACATTGTTTGCTTCGGCTTAGCCAAATAATTAAAAGTCAAGGTGTTTTTACCTATTTTATAACCTTCAAAAAGAGCGATTTTCTTCCCTGAATTTTTATAATTAACAACAGTATTATTAATTTTCAAATTCGTAAAAGTCATATTTTGAGCATCAATTCTTATGGTATCTATTGGGCTTGTAACTTCAAAATCATACGTAACTTCCCCAGAAACTGATTTCTCAATTGGATTGATTTCAATTTTACCCAATACCGATTTGAAATCAACAAATTTAGTTTGCTGGGCAAATGAAAAAGTGGAAAGTAACAGGATTAGGTATTTCATTTATTATCGTTCTTCGTACATTTTTAATAATTGCGTCACCGTATTCCAATTCCGAATTGTTGCCGTTAGATTCAGTTTTTTCTCAATGTATTTTTGGTCTAACCTTGTTTTTCCTGCGCCAATATCATATTTAATAAAGATTCTCGTTCCATCAATTCGGGCTTCATCAGGCTTAAATTGACTGATTTTCAAATCATTAATATTCTCACTTCGCAATTCTTTGGACACAAAAGCAACATATATTTTTTTTGTATCTAACTCCTTTTCTTTCAAAAAAGTATTATTACTAAAACAAGCTTCTAAATCCATTTTTCCGATAACAATAATAGGTACATCGTGACCAAAAATCTTGAAAATTTCTTGCTTGATAATAAAACCAACTTTCGCAGCACTTTCCTCATCGGTATCCACAAAAATATTTCCAGATTGTATGTAAGTTTCCACGTTTTGAAAACCTATTTTTTCTAAAGTATTTTTCAAAGCATCCATTTTTATCATATTATGCCCGGAAACATTGATGCCACGAAGAAGTGCGAGATGAGTCGTCATTATTTATATTTTTAATGTTTCAAAGATATTGTGTTTGAGCTATATTTCACAATAATAATTCAAATACTTATTCCTACACATTTTCAAATTCCCAAACAAAAAACTATCTTCGCAAGATGCAAAATAATCTACTTCAAACTCCCATTGAATACTTGAAAGGCGTTGGCCCTCAACGGGGTGATTTGTTGCGAAAAGAATTGGGCATTCACAAATACCAAGATTTAATCAATTTTTATCCCAATCGGTATATTGACCGCACCCGCTATTATAAAATCAATGAATTAGATAATAATAGTACTGAAGTTCAATTGATTGGAAAAATAATAAATATAAAAACTGTTGAACCTGCCAAAGGAAAAAAACGTTTGGTTGCCACTTTTGTAGATGCAACTGGGCAAATGGAATTGGTTTGGTTTCAAGGTCAAAAATGGGTTCGGGAGAGTTTAGAATTGAATGTTTCCATCGTAATTTTCGGAAAATGTGCGTCATTTGGAAATGTCTATAATATGGCACATCCTGAAATTGAGTTACTTTCGGAACACGAGCAAAGTTTGCGCTCGGCGATGCAACCCGTTTATCCATCAACGGAAACGCTTTCAAATCGTGGGATTACGAATCGCACGGTTAACAAATTAATGCAGCAATTGTTTCAAGAAACTCAGGCGTTATTTTCAGAAACCTTGCCTGATTATCTGATGAACGAGTTGAAATTGGTTACCAAAAAAGAAGCACTTTTCAACATTCATTTTCCAAAAAGCGGAGAAGCATTGTCGAAAGCCCAATTCCGATTGAAATTTGAAGAATTGTTTTTCATCCAATTGCAATTAATCACTAAAAACTTAGTCCGTAAACATAAAATCAAAGGACACGCTTTTGAAAAAGTAGGCGAATTATTTTCCAATTTTTATGCCAATCATTTGCCGTTTGAACTCACAAACGCTCAAAAAAGAGTCATCAAAGAAATTCGAAATGATATGGGTTATCCAGCCCAAATGAACCGATTATTGCAAGGCGATGTTGGCTCTGGAAAAACAATTGTAGCGTTTATGAGTATGCTTTTGGCTTTGGATAATGGCTTCCAAGCCTGTTTAATGGCGCCCACAGAAATACTCGCAAATCAACATTTTATAGGCTTGTCAGAATTAGCTAAAACCTTAAATATCAATATTAAGAAGCTTACAGGTTCGTCCAAAACTTCAGAAAGAAAAATCATTCACGAAGAGTTAGAAAACGGAACTTTGCAAATCCTGATTGGAACCCACGCACTTTTAGAAGATAAGGTGAAATTTCATAATTTAGGGTTGGCAATCATTGACGAGCAACACCGTTTTGGTGTGGAGCAACGCTCTAAATTGTGGAAGAAAAATGACATTCCGCCACATGTTTTGGTGATGACCGCAACCCCAATTCCACGAACTTTAGCGATGAGTTTGTATGGCGATTTAGACATTTCATTGATAGACGAATTACCACCGGGCAGAAAACCAATTCAAACCGTACACCGTTACGATTCCAATCGGTTGAATGTTATGGCGTTCGTTAGCGACCAAATAGCTTTAGGGCGACAAATTTATGTAGTTTATCCTTTGATTCAGGAATCTGAAAAAATGGATTTCAAAGATTTAATGGACGGCTACGACAACATTTCTCGAGATTTTCCGCTACCAAAATACGCCATTTCCATTCTTCACGGAAAGATGAAAGCTGCCGAAAAAGATTTTGAAATGCAACGCTTTGCCGAAGGAAAAACCAATATTATGGTGGCGACAACCGTTATCGAAGTGGGCGTAAATATCCCCAATGCCAGCGTTATGATTGTGGAAAGTGCCGAGCGTTTTGGACTCTCACAACTGCATCAATTGCGGGGTCGCGTGGGTCGTGGCGCCGATCAAAGCTACTGTATTTTGATGAGTTCCCACAAACTATCCAACAATAGCAAGACCAGAATGGACACGATGGTACGCACCAACGATGGCTTTGAAATTGCCGAAGTCGATTTGAAACTTCGTGGTCCCGGCGATTTAATGGGCACCCAACAAAGTGGCGTTTTGAACCTTCAAATTGCCGATTTGGTTCGCGACAGAGACATCCTTTATTTGGCTCGAAACTACGCCGTGAAAATCCTAAAAGAAGATGCGCCCCTCGAAAAACCAGAGCATTTAATTATGCGAGCGGTATTCATAGAAATGACCAAGCGCAAAAATATTTGGAATTACATCAGTTAAAAAAACAGTATTTATTTCATTTTTTAGGAGCGAATTGTCCTCTTGTATTTGGAATTGCAATTCCCGCTTTCGGCTATATCTCTTCGCTTCGCTGCGAGGATAACGCCTCAATCGGGGCTGAGGGAGGATTCATTTTCTTGTTTGGTCATTGCTAGGCACGTGGCAATCAATTGTTGACAAGGGAACTAACGACAACAGATTGCTTCGTTCCGATCAAAGGCAAGATTACAATGTTAGCTCTCCTTAAATACATGATCAACCTCATTATTTAGAACAAATAGAATGGAATTAACGCAGACCGAACAAAATTTTGTGTAAATAAATTGGAGTAGTCATTAGATTGTGAAAACTCAAAATAAGCTTCGAATTCATACATAAACAGAACTGATCAATTCCTATTTACTTTAATATTTCATCAATTCCAATAAAGCGGTTTCAAATCTTGTTTTTGGCAAATATTGATCTTCTAATGCTTTGGTGAAAGGAATTGGTGTTTCTAAACTTGCCACCCGTTTTACTGGAGCATCTAAAAACTCAAAACAATTTTCCATAATTAAAGAGGAAATATCACTTGAAATACCACCAAATAAGGAATCTTCTTGATATATTATTGCTCTTCCCGTTTTTTTAATTGAAGCAAAAATAGCTTCTGTATCCAAAGGTTGTAAAGTTCTTAAATCCAAAACATCAGCAGCAATTTCGAGGTTTTTATCCAAAGTGTCTAACGCCCAATGAACGGCTGCTCCAAAAGCAATAATTGTAACTTGGGTTCCTTCTCTTAATAAAGCAGCTTTTCCTAACGGTAAAGTATAATAGTCTTTTGGCACTTCTTGATGAATACTGCGATACAATTGTTTGTGCTCAAAGAACATAACTGGATTTGGATCGTTTATAGAAGCATTCAACAAACCTTTGGCATCATACGGAAATGCCGGGTAAACCACTTTTAAACCTGGCGTTTTTGTAAACCAAGCCTCATTAGTTTGTGAGTGAAATGGTCCTGCTTGTGTTCCTCCACCGCAAGGCATTCGAATCACCACATCGGCTTTTTCCGACCATCTGTAGTGTGATTTGGCCAACAAATTTACAATTGGATTAAATCCTGTAGAAACAAAATCGGCAAATTGCATTTCTACAATTGCTTTATATCCATTTATTGACAACCCCATTCCTGCAGAAACTACGGCGCTTTCACAAATTGGCGTATTGATAACTCTTTCTTTTCCGAATAATTCTACAAAACCATCTGTTATTTTGAATGCACCACCATATTCCGCAATATCTTGACCCATAATTACTAAATTCGATTGGCGTTCCATCGATTGACGCAAACTACTTGAAATTGCATCGATTAAACGAATATCTTCAGTTTCATTTGAAGGCGCAACTTCTTCAAATTCAAATGATTGATAAACATCATTTAATTCATCATTATAATTAGCTTCAATTTCAGGTTCTGCATTGGCAAGAACCAAACTTTCATCAATAGTAGTGATAATTTCGGTATGCAATTGCGTATCGTAATCGGCAGTTAAAATTCCGTTTTCAGATAAAAAGTTTCTGTAATTATCAACAGGATCTTTAATAGCCCATATATCCATCAATTCTTGTGGAACATATTTTGTACCACTCGCCTCTTCGTGCCCCCGCATTCTGAACGTTTTAAATTCTAATAAAATGGGTCTTGGATTATCAATCATTGACGCTTTCAATTCCGAAACTAAATTGTAAACTTCTAAAATATTATTTCCGTCAACAATATGGCTTTCCATTCCGTAACCAATACCTTTATCGGCTAAATTCTCGCATCGGTATTGTTCGTTTGTGGGTGTTGAAAGTCCGTATCCATTGTTTTCAACGATAAATAAAACAGGTAATTCCCAAACAGATGCAATGTTCAAAGCTTCGTGAAAATCACCTTCTGACGTTGCTCCTTCACCAGTAAAAACAGCTGTGATTTTACCATTTTTCTTTAATTTATTGGCTAAAGCAATTCCATCTGCAACACCCAATTGCGGTCCCAAATGAGAAATCATTCCAATGATATGGTATTCTTGTGTTCCAAAGTGAAAACTTCTGTCACGACCTTTTGTAAAACCATTTGCTTTTCCTTGCCATTGTGAAAATAAACGATACAACGGAATATCTCTTCCTGTGAAAACACCCAAGTTTCGGTGCATTGGCAAAATGTATTCGTCTTTGTCTAAAACGGCAGTAATACCAACAGAAATAGCTTCTTGACCAATTCCGGAAAACCATTTTGAAACTTTTCCTTGGCGAATTAGTTTCAACATTTTCTCCTCAATGAGTCGTGGTTTTAAGATTCTTTTGTATAAATCTAATAATGTAGCGTCGGACAAATTCTTTCTATCGAAATTCATTTTTGTTGTTTTTTAAACGTCCTCAAAAGTATAAAAAAATAACAGAAAAGCCTTGAATTGTTATATTTTTTTAAATAGTTTATTGTTTTAAAATTTACATCTAAAAAAAATCTTTATATTTGTGTTTGCAAGGCTTAAAGCCACAAACGCTAAAAATTTATACTATGCAAAACATTCCTAGTGTTGACTTGCGTGATTTCCTTTCGGGCGAACCGGAACGTAAACAAAAATTTGTAAATGAAATCGGAAAAGCATTTGAAGACATTGGCTTCGTTGCTTTAAAAGGTCATTTTTTAGATGATCAATTGGTTGGTGAATTGTATGGCGAAATTAGAAATTTTTTCGAATTGCCATTAGAAACAAAATACAGCTATGAAAATCCTGCAATTGGAGGACAACGTGGTTATGTATCTTTTGGAAAAGAACATGCAAAAGGCAGAAAAGAAGGCGATTTAAAAGAGTTTTGGCATTTTGGTCAATACGTTGATTCTGATTCAAAATATGCCGCAGAATATCCTGATAATGTAGAAGTTAATGAGTTGCCACGATTTAATATTGTTGGTAAAGAAGCCTATCAAATGCTTGAAAAAACAGGTATTTCTGTATTGCGAGCTTTGGCATTGCATCTTGGTTTAGACGAGTTTTATTTTGACCAATATGGCTATAATGGAAATTCTATTTTAAGACCAATTCACTATCCACCAATTACTTCAGAACCTGAAAATGCTATTCGTGCAGCGGCTCACGGCGACATCAATTTGATTACCCTTTTGATGGGCGCTCAAGGCAAAGGATTGCAAGTTCAACGACATGATGGTCAATGGAT
>CANIFM010000002.1 GCA_947466955.1 Bacteroidota bacterium | reverse complement strand
GCTTCGTGCTATTTTGAATTTAGAAGCGGTGTATGAAACTACAGCAAATCCGGCTGTTTTATTAGACAATCCTTCATTTAATAAAAAAGTACCTGTAGAAGTTGTTATCGGAATTAAAGGGAATTTGAGCAATCCAGAACCTGATTTTTTAATTAATTTTCCAACAGTTAGTTCCGTATTAAAATCTGAGATTCAGTACAAATTAGATGATAAAGATGCCCGACAAAAACAAGCGTTATATTTGCTTTCTTCAGGTGGTTTTTTAAGTCAAGTTGGTGTTAGTCAATCGGATTTGACAGGAAATTTATTTGAAAAGGCAAGTGGGTTATTCAATGATATATTTAAAGATGAAGAAGGAAAATTCAATTTAGGAATAGATTATGTTTTAGCAGACAAACGTCCTGGCACCGAAACAGATGGTAGATTTGGAGTAACAGTTTCCTCTAAAATTAACGATAAAATAACTTTTAATGGAAAATTAGGAGTTCCTGTTGGTGGAATAAATCAATCGGCAGTTGTAGGCGATGTTGAAGTTCAATATCGTGTAAATGAAGAAGGAACCCTCAATTTACGAGTATTTAATAAGGAAAATGACATAAGTTATATTGGACAAGGAATTGGATATACACAAGGATTAGGAATTTCATATCAAATAGATTTTGACACCTTTAAGGAATTGGTAAATATAATTTTCAAGAAGAAAAATCCCGCTAAAAAAGTAATTCAAGCGAACACTCAATTGGATTCTGACGTTCCGTCTGATGGAATTATTTTTAAAACTAAAAAAAGTAAATCTTCAAAAACTGAAAAAGCAAATATTGAGGGAGTTTTGAATAAAGATGGCGATTAGAATCGTTCTATTATTTAAAATAAATTTGAGAATTTAGTTTATAAAAATAAGTAGGTTAGTCTCGTTTTTTAAAAACTTATCAACGAAAACGTTTGAATTTCAACAATTTATTAATTTAATAAAAAATCCACTTTTTTAAAGAGTGAATTATAGTAAGTTTACATTTTAAAACGCAAAAAATGAGTAATACAATAAAAAAAATAGGGGTCTTGACTTCTGGGGGAGATTCTCCTGGAATGAATGCTGCCATTCGTTCTGTTGTTAGAACTTGTGCCTTTCACAACATAGAATGTATCGGTATTTATCGTGGATATGAAGGTATGATTGATGGTGATTTTAAGGAAATGGGACCAAGAAGTGTGAATAACATTATCAATAAAGGAGGTACTATTCTAAAAACTGCTCGGTCTAAAGAATTTATGACCGTTGAAGGCAGAAAAAAAGCATACAATAATTTGGTAAAAGCAGGTATAGATTCACTTGTAATTATTGGTGGTGACGGAAGTTTCACAGGTGCAGAGGTTTTCAATAGCGAATTTGGTTTTCCAGTGATGGGTATTCCTGGAACTATTGATAATGACATTTTTGGAACAAGTCACACTTTAGGTTACGATACTGCGCTAAATACGGTTATTGACGTAATTGATAAAATTCGTGATACTGCCAGTTCTCACAACAGATTATTCTTAGTGGAAGTCATGGGTAGAGATGCTGGTCATATTGCTTTAAATGCAGGAATTGGTGCAGGTGCTGAAGAAATTCTTATTCCCGAAGAAAATTTAGGCTTAGAACGTTTGTTAGAATCTTTAGAAAAAAGTAAAGCATCTGGAAAATCTTCAAGCATTGTTGTAATTGCTGAAGGGGATAAAATTGGTAAAAATATTTTTGAACTTAAAGATTATGTAGAAGCCAATTTACCTGAATATGATGTTCGTGTTTCTGTTTTAGGGCACATGCAACGTGGTGGTTCACCATCTTGTTTTGATAGAGTTTTGGCAAGTAGATTGGGCGTAAAAGCTGTAGAAGCATTATTAGAAGGAAAATCAAATTATATGGTTGGAATTTTGGGAGATAAAATAACGTTAACTCCATTGGAACAAGCCATAAAAGGACATACTGAAATTGATTTGGAATTATTAAGAGTTTCAGACATAATGTCAACATAAAATATTTAAGTCACTGACTTTAATAGAAAATTTAAATTAATCAATATTTATAACCGGCATAAAGTTTATCACTTATTGCCTAAAGCTTTAAAAAAATGTCAACAGTAAAATTAGGAATTAACGGTTTTGGAAGAATTGGAAGAATCGTATTTAGAGAATCATACAACAGAGATAATGTTGAAGTAGTTGCAATTAATGATTTATTAGATGTAGATCATTTGGCATATTTATTAAAATACGATTCGGTTCACGGTCGTTTTGCAGGAAAAGTTGAAGTTAAAGACGGAAAACTTTTCGTAAATGACAAACACATCAGAATTACAGCCGAAAGAAATCCAGCAGACTTAAAATGGGATGAAGTTGGAGTTGATGTAGTTGCAGAATGTACTGGTTTTTTCACAACTATCGAAACCGCTCAAGAACATATTAAAGGTGGAGCAAAAAAAGTAATTATTTCTGCACCATCAGCAGATGCACCAATGTTTGTAATGGGTGTAAATCACGAAACTGCAAAAGCAACTGATTTAATCGTTTCAAATGCTTCGTGTACTACAAACTGTTTGGCTCCATTGGCTAAAGTTATTAATGATAATTTTGGAATAGTTGAAGCCTTAATGACTACTGTTCACGCTACAACTTCAACGCAAATGACAACCGATGGTCCTTCAAGAAAAGACTGGAGAGGTGGTCGTGCCGCAAGTGTAAACATCATTCCTTCTTCTACAGGAGCTGCAAAAGCAGTAGGAAAAGTTATTCCTGAATTGAACGGAAAATTAACGGGTATGTCAATGCGTGTTCCTACAACTGATGTTTCTGTAGTGGATTTAACTGTAAAAGTTGCCAAAGAAACTTCTTATGAAGAAATAATGGCAGTATTGAAAAAAGCTTCTGAAACTACTATGAAAGGTGTTTTAGGATATACCGAAGATTTAGTTGTTTCTCAAGATTTTGTTTCTGATTCAAGAACTTCAATCATTGATGCTAATGCCGGAATTGGTTTGAATTCTACTTTTTTCAAAATTATCTCATGGTATGATAATGAATATGGTTATTCAAGTAAATTGATTGATTTATCAGTTCACATTGCTAATTTAAAATAATAAAAATATAAATCCTCAAATTTTTGTTTGGGGATTTTGTATTTATTTACGCCTAATACCTTTAAATTATGAAATTATTAGTTGATAGCGGCTCTACAAAAGCCGATTGGATTTCTATAGATGAAACTGGAAAAATATTATTTACAACACAAACATTAGGATTAAATCCTGAAGTTCTTGTAAAAGAAGAAATTATTTCTCGTTTAAATGACCGTTTCGATCTTTCCCTAAACAGAGAAAGTGTATCTCATTTGTTTTTCTATGGTGCTGGTTGCGGAACCGATAGAATGAAAAATTTTTTGCACGGTGTATTTCAAGAGTATTTTCCAAACGCTACAATTGTGGTTCACGAAGATACGTATGCAGCGGTTTATGCAACAACTCCCAAAAATGAAAAAGCAATAGTTTGTATTTTAGGAACAGGTTCAAATTGCAGTTATTTTGATGGAAATATTTTGCATCAAAAAGTACAATCTTTGGGCTATATTGCAATGGATGATTGCAGTGGAAACCAATTTGGACGACAACTAATTCGGGATTATTATTTTGGTAAAATGCCAGCTGCTTTGGCAAAGAAATTTGAAAAAGCATACGATTTAGAAGCGGATGTAATCAAACACAATTTATATAAAGAACCAAATCCCAATGCCTATATGGCGACTTTTGCAAAGTTTTTAATTCAACACAAAGACGAAGAATATTGTCAAAAGTTAGTTAGAAAAGACATGCAAGTTTTTGTAGAAAATTATATTACTCAATATGAAAATTGCAAAGAAGTGCCCGTTCATTTTATTGGGTCAATTGCTTTTTATCTAAAAGAAGAATTAAAAGAGGTTTTGGAATTCAATGGTTTAACGATTGGAAATGTACTTAGAAGACCAATTGACGGTTTGATTCAATTTCATTTATTGAATTAAGAATTCAGGAAGTATTATTATATAAAAAAACGAATTTGATTCATTTCAAATTCGTTTTTTTATTTATTAGCTTGTTTTTTTTCTTGAAGCACACGTTTTATTTTTCTTTCACTATTCTTCCTGCCATTCGCTGTATCTCTTGTGGCGAACACCGCCACAACAGGATGCCGCTGCTGTCAGGGCTACTAATTCACGTTTAGATTTTCATAATAACTTATGCAAAGCTGCGATACTTATATTCCATTAGATTAAAATCAAACGTTATAAAATGGATTGTTCCACAGAAGATTTCCGCTGCCACCATTCATGCTAACCTCGATTTATGATTTAAGATTTAAGATTTTCCGAATAACCGAATTAACCCTTAGATAATCTGAATTTAACCTTTGATTTTTCAAACTGAATTTATTTCAGATTTTTTTAAAAAAAATCAAAAAAGCCTTTCAAAAATAATTTATTAGAGTTCAGAAAAGGGTGATCCAACCCGCCGACGATTGATTTCTACTCAGATACTGAGTATCCAACCCGCCGACGATTGATTTCTCATCAGATACTGAGTATCCAACCTGCCGACAATCGTTTTCTGCTCAGATACTCAGTATCCAACCCGCCGACGATCGTTTTCTGCTCAGATACTGAGTATCCAACCCGCCGACAATCGTTTTCTGCTCAGATACTCAGTATCCAACCCGCCGACGATTGATTTCTCATAGGATACTGAGTATCCAACCTGCCGACAATCGTTTTCTACTCAGATACTGAGTATCCAACCCGCCGACGATTGTTTTCTACTCAGATACTGAGTATCCAACCTGCCGACGATTGATTTCTTGTCGGATGACTCTCAACCGAACACAAGTAAATTAGATTTAATATATATTGTGCAAATGCCCTATACGTTGTGGGACATATCCGAGGGGTCTGATATTTAATCTTTGTTTTGTCAATCTGAATTTATTTCAGATTCTATTTTTATTTTATTATCGAGGACAATTAGTTGTCGCATCCGTAATTGTGTTAGAATATCATTGTGAGGAACGAGGCAGTTTCATCACAATTATTTTTTCTTGTATTTTTGGGCACGGATTAAAAATCCACCTTTATATGGTTTAAAAATAGTTGTTGGTTGTTGGCGAATTTGTGATAAAAAAACTTTGCGAACTTTAAGTAAGACTTTGTGCTCTTTGCGGTTAATAAAAAAAGATAATAGATTTAAACAAAAAAAATAAAAGTAAGAAAACAAATTTTTCCTCAGCCCCGATTACTTCCCTATACTTTTATTTTAATTGGAGTTCAGTGAATTTCATTTAAGGTGGTATCTTCGCAGCGAAGCGAAGAGATATAGCCAAAAGCGGGAATTGTAATTCCAAATACAAGAGGACAATGCGCTCCAAAATAAAAGAATATTTTAATTAAAATTAAAGTGTTTAAAAAGTAAAAAACACGAAAAGTTACCACTCTGCGGGATTGATAATTTGGTGCACAGATTGTGGTATTTCTGGGGAACTTGAAGTAAATAATGGTACCGATTGGACAAATATGATTGGAGGACTGGCATCAGGAGTAATTTCAAGTCCAATAGTAACTACAATAATTGCCACTTCAATAACTTCGACTTCAGTAATAAGTGGTGGAAATGTTACCAGTGAAGGTAGTTCAGCAATAACTTCACGAGGCGTTTGTTGGAGTACTTCTGCTTCACCAACAACTTTAGATACTGTTTTATCTGATACTGGTACCTTTGGAATTTATTCAAGTAATTTAACAAATTTATCCCCAGATACAGTTTACCATCTTCGGGCATATGCTATAAATGATATCGGAACTGCTTATGGAGATGAAATAATTTTTACAACAGCTGCTGTTCCTCCAACTGTTGGAGGTGCTTTTCAAGGAGGTATTTTAGGATATGTGTTTATTCCCGGAGATTCTAGATACGTTGAAGGTGAATTACACGGATTGATTGTTGCAAATCAAGACCAAAGCACTCGAATTCCTTGGGCTAATGGGGGTTCTGAAACACCAATTACGGTTTCAGCTATCGGATCAGGCTTGACAAATACCAATGCAATTGTTTCACTTGCAGGAACTGCACCAAATTATGCAGCAAAAATTGCAAGAGATTACAATGGCGGTGGTTTTACGGATTGGTTTTTACCAAGTCGAGAGGAACTTTCTAAATTGTTTTATAATTATTCGGCATATAATTTTACTATTGTTTCTGATAATCAACCAGATCAATATTTTTACTGGACATCAACAATGAATTTTACTCCAAGTGGTGATTCGAGTGCTTACACTTTTGCTCTTGATTATGATGCTAGTAATGATGTTTATTATGTGAGACCTGACGCTTATTTAATAGGTGTTTCTGGTTTTGTAAGAGCAGTTCGTTATTTTTAGGGATTTGTATGTATAAATTTCTAAACCCACGTTATCCGGTATTGGTACATTTTCGTACAGTCAATTGCAAAACGATTTCAAGAAAAAATTAGTTAATGTTTTGCATTAAAGCTTACTATATGCTCCTGCTAATTATGAGAAATGCTGACTCTTTTTTATTTTTTTTCTACATTTTTATTCATATTCATGTCCAAAAGAAACTAAGCTATTTTATTTCGTTTGATTAAAGTATTGTTAAAAAAAATAGTAAAAGCAACATATTTAATAGTAAGGACAAAGTATATTTGTTAACTTTGGATTTTATTTTTAACATTTTGGAAATTAATTTCTAAAATAGTACAAAATTCAGTAGAAAATAATGGGTTTTAATTGTTTGGAATCCCAATTAAAACATTTATTTTCAAGTAATTAAAATTTTAATAGTATAGTATGTTTCACAAAGAAGGCGGAAAGATTATCTTAATTGCAACAACATTAACGGTTGCGTTTTTATTATTAGCAGACACATTTATTGCTACTATTTGGTTGCAGAAGGTAGTAGAGATTACTGTATTATTGTTTTTACTTTTGATTTTACAATTTTTTAGAAATCCTGTAAGAACAGTTAAAATTAATGACAATCATATTATTGCGCCAGTTGATGGAAAAGTTGTTGTTATAGAAGAAGTGTTTGAAGGAGAGTATTTTAAAGATAAAAGACTTCAAGTTTCTATATTTATGTCCCCAATAAATGTACATGTAACAAGATATGCTTTGAATGGAGAAGTTAAATTTAGCAAATATCATCCTGGAAAATTCCTTGTTGCTTGGCATCCAAAAGCAAGTGAAGAAAATGAAAGAACCACTGTAGTAATTAAAAACCGTGTGTTTGGTGAAGTTTTGTACCGACAAATAGCAGGGGCTTTGGCAAGAAGAATTGTGAATTATGCTGAAGAAGGAATGCATGTGACTCAAGGAACAGACGCAGGATTTATTAAATTTGGTTCAAGAGTAGATTTGTTCTTACCATTAGGAACAAAAATCAATGTAAAACTGAATGACAAAGCAATTGGTGGGAAAACAATAATTGCGATTAAATCGTAATGAAAGAAAAAGATTTAGATACTAGATTTGCGGAGGCTGTTGAAATTGCTTCTAATATGGCACAAGAATCATTGCCTCAAGATGTGCAATTGCGTCTTTATGCCTATTATAAACAAGCAACTTTCGGTACTCTTAATAGCAATCAAAATTCAAATTTTGATTTGAGAAATGCATTTAAAACAAATGCTTGGATGCAAATCAGTCATTTATCAATGGATGAAGCTAAGGAGCTTTACATAGAAAATATACTTTCATTACATAAAAAATAAATCATCATGAAAAAGACATATTTGTATTTATTGTGTTTTTCTATACTTTTAGTAGTAGTATCGTGTAACAATAAAAAACTCACAGAGGTTGTTGAAGTACCACTTCCTTCAGCAGTTGAAAAATTTACGGTTGGTTCACCTGATGATGTTAAAGCAGATGAGGGTTCATTTGAACTTGTAAAATTACCCTATTCTTATGATGCTGTTTCTCCTGAAATTGAAGCAAGAACTATGCAACTTCATTATTCCAAACATTATTTAGCATATACAAATAGTCTAAATAAAGCTATAAAAGGCACTGAATATGAAGATTTAACCATTGAAGAAATATTGTCAAAATCGGTTGCAGATAGTTTGAATTTGAGAAATAATGCGGGTGGATATTTCAACCATAGTTTGTTTTTTGAGTGTATTGGACCAAAAGCTGGAGGTCAGCCAAAAGATACTTTGGCAATTGCAATTAACAATGATTTTGGATCCTTTGAAGGTTTTAAAAATCAATTTAAAAATACCGCAAACAGACAATTTGGTTCTGGTTGGGCTTGGTTGATTGTTGATAAAACGGGAAAACTACAAATTACTAATACAACCAATCAAGACAATCCTTTAATGCCAAAAGCTATCGTATCGGGAACTCCAATATTAGCGTTAGATTTATGGGAACACGCCTATTATTTACAATATCAAAATAAAAGGAAAAATTATATTGATGCTTTTTTCAATATTATTAATTGGAAAGTCGTTGGTGAAAAATATGAAGATGCTATAAAAAAAGAATAGCTGATTTTGAAATTTACGTATATTAAATCAATTAGAATCCGCCAAAATGAAAAAAATATTACCACTTATTCTTGTGCTTTCAATGTCATTCTCAAGCTGTGAGAAGGACGATATTTGTGATGCTACTACTGCTACAACACCAAAATTAATCATAGAATTCTACGATGTTTTACATCCAACAGTATTAAAAAACGTAACCAATTTAGCAGTTAAAGAAGTTGGAAGTACGGCTATTATTGGTTTTGTAAGCGAAAGTAAAATCCAATTGCCATTAAAAACAAATGAAGATATAACTAAATATAGTTTGATACTGAATAGCACGGATGTAACTATAGATAATGAAGATTTTCTGCAATTCAATTATACACGACAAAATATCTTTGTATCGAGAGCTTGTGGCTATAAAACTATTTTCACATTAGACCCAACAACTCCATTTATTAAAACTGAAACTTCAACTCCTGACGGATATTGGATTCAAAATATTACTGTTGCAACCTCAAATATAACAACTGAAAATGAAACACACATCAAAATTTACTTTTAGTATTGCACTAATTTTGCTGTCATTTTTAGTAAATGCACAACAGAAAAAAACAGACAGTATTCCTCCAAAAATTGAAAAATTTGGAATTCGAGTTGGTGCCGATTTATTCAAATTGACCCGTTCTTTTTACGATAAAAATTACAAAGGAATTGAATTTGTTGGGGATTACCGACTCACGAAAAATTATTATTTAGCAGCCGAATTAGGAAATGAAAACAAAACTACTGAAGATGACAGGTTGAATACCACAGCAAAAGGAACCTACATTAAAGCTGGTTTTGATTATAATTCCTACGAAAATTGGTTGGATATGAGAAATATGGTTTTTATCGGATTGCGTTACGGTGCAAGTACGTTCAGTCAGCAACTTAACTCCTATAAATTATACAATACTTCAACTTATTTCCCTGAAGCGCCAACAGTTGTTTCTGGAGAAACATTCAATGGATTGTCAGCGCAATGGCTTGAAGTTGTTGTTGGAATGAAAGCAGAGGTATTGAAAAATATCTACGTTGGTTTCAGCGTTAGAATGAATAAAATACTTTCAAATACCAAACCTGAAAATTTCGATAATTTATATATTCCAGGTTTCAACCGAACGTATAATGGCGATTTTGGTGTTGGATTTAACTACACCGTTTCTTACTTTTTGCCAATATATAAAACGAAATCTTCACCAAAAAAAGTGGCAAAAAAGAAATAATTACTTTATTTCTTTTATTCCTTTAATAAACATCCATTTCATAAATAACTTTTCTCCGTCATTTGTTTTTACCGCTTGAAATTTAGGCGCCAAAAGTGTTCCTACCGCAAATGCCGTAAATGGTATCCAAAGTCCAGTTAAATTGGTATAACTTTCTATTAAATAGCGCCCCAAAATAAACAAAGTTGCAAAACTCAACAATTGAAAAACAAACGCTTTTACTTGTAATTTTGTCATAATTCTTAAATTAAAATATTATTCTGTAGGATTTTCTACCACTTGAAACTTCGTTCTTTTGCTGCCTTCATACATTTCGTATTTCACCAAACGGGCTTCAATACTTGCATTGAAAAGTTTGATTTTTCGAGATGGTTTTAATCCAACATATTTCAAAGCTTCTAAATTTCCTGTGATGAACCAAGCGTTTGTACCAGGATAATTTTTCTTTAACGTATCGCCAATATTTTTATAGAATTCTTCCATATGAATATCCAAACGCTCATCATAAGGTGGATTGAAAACGATATGCAATTTTCCTTCTGATGTTTTTTCTGTATCAAAAAAGTTACGTTCTTCGATAGTGATATATTCGTCTAAATTGGCATTTTTGATATTGTCTTTTGCTTTATTTACAGCACTTGGGGCTTTGTCAAAACCTTTTATAGTATGATGAAATTCACGAACTCTTTTCATTAATGATTCCAAAATTGAATCAAATAAATCATTATCCCAATCGTTCCATTTCTCAAATGCAAACTCTTTTCTATTGATATTTGCTGGAATATTACACGCAATCATAGCTGCTTCGGCAAGGAAAGTTCCCGAACCACACATAGGATCTAAGAAATCGGTTTGACCATCCCAACCAGAAAGCAATAAAATCCCCGCAGCCAAAACTTCATTAATAGGTGCAATATTTGTCGCCGTTCTGTAACCTCGTTGGTGCAATGAATTTCCTGAAGTATCTAAGGCAATTGAAACTTGGTCTTTATCAATGTGGATATTAATTCTTAAATCTGGATGAATTTTATCAATACTTGGGCGTTGTCCCGTTCTATCTCTAAATTGGTCAACAATAGCATCTTTACATTTTTGGGAAACAAATTCAGAATGATTAAAATTGTCAGAATGTACCGTTGCATCAATCACAAAAGTTTGGTTTGCACCAATAAATTTCGACCAATTAACGCCTTGAACGCCTTTGTATAAATTTTGTTCGTTCGTAGCTTTGAAAAAATAAATCGGTTTTAATACCTTTAAAGCAGTTCTCAAAGAGAGGTTTGCTTTGTACATAAAACCTTTGTCCCCTTTGAAACTAACCATTCTCACACCTTGTTCAACATCTTGCGCACCAAGCATTTTCAACTCATTTGCTAAGATTTCTTCAAAACCAAAAAAGGTTTTGGCAATCATTTTAAAATTTTCCATAGCCCCCTAACCCCCAAAGGGGGAATTGTTAACGTTATATTTGGCAAAAATAGTCTAAATTTGCATTTTAAATGAAATTCAAATTGATAAATGTCAGATTTAAAAAATACAAACTCTCAAACTGCAAATTCTAAAACACAAAATTGGTTCGCCTCTTGGTTCGATTCGCCTTATTATCACATCCTTTACAAAGAACGCGATGAGGAAGAAGCGCAGTTGTTTATGGACACCATCGTTCATTATTTAAACCTTCCAGAAGATGCGAAAATTTTAGATTTGGCTTGTGGAAAAGGACGTCACTCCATTTATTTAAACCAATTAGGATTTGATGTTACGGGTGCAGATTTGTCATCAAATAGTATCGCTTTTGCAAAAAAATCTGAGAATGAAACCTTGCATTTTGTTGAACACGATATGCGAAAACCATTCGAACAAAAATTTGATGCGATATTAAATTTATTTACAAGTTTTGGATACTTTGAAAATGATGAAGACAATTTAACGACATTAAAAGCAATCAAAGAAAGCATTTCAGAATATGGATTTGCAGTAATTGACTTTATGAACGTGCCAAATGTCTTGGCTAATTTAGTTCCAGACGAAGTGAAAACAGTTGAAAATATTGACTTTCACATCAAAAGATATTTAAAAGACAATCATATTTATAAAGAAATAGATTTTGAAGATAACGGCGAAAAATATCATTTTACCGAAAAAGTAAAAGCCTTAACTTTACAAGATTTCGAATTGATGATGGAACAAGCCGATATTTATTTATTGGATATTTTCGGTGATTATCGCTTGAAAAAATTCCATAAATTAGAAAGTGAAAGATTAATAATGATTTTCAAATAATGAACACTTATTTTCCCTTATTATTACCTTTACTATCCGTTTTAATTGGATATGTTTTTGCATTATTCCTAAAACCAGAAGCCAAGAAAAACTTAAAATTACTATTGGCTTTCAGTGGTTCCTTCTTGCTATCATTAACAGTAATGCATTTATTGCCAAATCTATATGAAGCACACAATTCATCGGTTGGATTGTATATAATGTTGGGAATTTTGTTCCAAATCATCTTAGAATTTTTCTCAAAAGGTGCAGAACACGGTCACGTTCACGGTCACGAAAAAATGTTCAAAATGCCTTGGCTTTTATTCATAAGTTTGTGTATTCACGCACTTTTAGAAGGTTTTCCGGTAAGTCACCAACACGAGTTGGCATTAGGAATCGCCATTCATCATTTTCCAATCGCAATCATTTTGACCACCTTTTTTGTAAATGCACAATTGAATAAAAAAGCGATATTCTTGTTTATGATTTCCTTTGCAATTATGACGCCTTTGGGAACGTTACTTTCGGATATTTTCCCCATTTTAAACGATTATTACACCGAAATTACGGCCGTTGTCATTGGAATTTTGTTCCATATTTCCTCAACCATAATTTTTGAAAGCAGCGAAGGACACAAATTTAATATTGCCAAAATTTCAATGATTATTTTAGGAATAGCAATGGCTTATTTTATTTAAATACTATTGAAATATTCACTAAATTTGTAAAAACAATCACAATGGAAACATCTGTATTAGAAAGAATTACGATAAACCCAGACGTATGTAATGGAAAACCAACGGTTCGTGGAATGCGAATTACTGTTGAAACCATTTTGCAATACTTATCTGCGGGTGATTCTATGGAAACTATTTTAGAAGCTTATCCATTTCTTGAAAAAGAAGATATTCAAGCGTGCATTGCATTTGCATTAAAAAATCTTTCCAATCAGAAAAATGACATTCAATTAGCAAGTTAATTATGGATATTCATTTGTCATTTTTAGTTGATGTAAATTTGCCTAAATATTTTAGTTTTTTCAATAATGCAGATTTTATTTTTGTTTCCGACATCAATCTTCGAATGACAGATACTGAAATTTGGAATTATGCGCTTGAAAATAACTGTGTGATACTAACTAAAGATGTGGATTTTTATAATCGCTTTTTAGTTTCTGAAAAGACACCTAAGGTTATTTTTTTTCAATTAGGTAATTATTCATTAAAGCAATTGTACGATTATTTTAATGCCAATTGGGATAAATTAAAAACCGAAATTAGTTCCTCTAAATTAATAATTGCGAAAGAAACTCACATCGAAAGTATCCGATAATTTTTATTATGACATTTATAAAAACCACCGAACAATCCTCAAAATACGAACATTTAGAAAAAATGTCGGTTCAGGAATTGTTATTTAATATCAATCAGGAAGATAAAACTGTACCTTTTGCTGTTGAAAAAGCATTGCCACAAATTTCACTTTTGGTCGCTCAAATAGTAGCTAAAATGCAACTGGGAGGACGACTTTTTTATATTGGTGCAGGAACTTCTGGTCGTATAGGAATTGTTGATGCGTCAGAATGTCCGCCAACTTTCGGAGTGCCTTTTGATTTGGTAAACGGAATCATTGCTGGTGGTGACAAAGCCATTCGCAGAGCGGTAGAAAATGCCGAAGATAATCCAACACAAGCCTGGATTGATTTGCAAGAACACGCCATTTCTGAAAATGATGTTGTTATCGGAATTGCAGCTTCAGGAACTACACCTTACGTTATTGGAGGTTTGAAAGCGTGCAATGAAAATAATATTATTACAGGTTCTATTTCTTGTAATGCAGAAAGTCCGCTTTCGCAAACAGCTAAATTCCCAATAGACGTGGTAGTTGGTCCCGAATTTGTAACCGGAAGTTCGAGAATGAAAGCAGGAACAGCACAAAAATTAGTGTTGAATATGATTTCAACGGCAACAATGATTCAATTAGGAAAAGTCAAGGGAAATAAAATGGTTGATATGCAATTGAGCAACAGCAAATTAGTGGATCGTGGCGTAAAAATGATTATGGGTGAAATTCCTGTAAACTACGAAATTGGCTCAGAATTATTAGAAAAATATGGAAGCGTTAGAAAAGCGGTTGACCATTATTTAACTGAAAATAAGTAAGATGAATACCGATAAAGAACTTTTGAACAAAGGAATAAAATTTATTACAATTGCTTTGCCTTGTTTATTTATAGGTCCGGCCGTTATTCATTTTGGTTTTATAAATAAGTTACAACCTGCATTTTATTTGATATTGGGAATTGGAATTGCGATTTGTATTACGGCAATGGTGATGCTATTTTTAGGTTTAAATACAATAATGAAAAGTCTATTCGGCAAATAAATGGAAAATTTAATTAACGTTCATAAGACTTTTGAAAAAGTCAATTTTATTAATAAAAGAGTCAACAACAGAGAGTTTGAAGGTTGTGTTTTCAAGAATTGCGATTTTTCAAATAGTGATTTTTCAAATAATACTTTTATCGATTGCGAGTTTTTCGATTGCAATCTTTCAATGACCAATTTGAGAGGAACGGGATTGAAAACAGTGGATTTTATAAACTGTAAATTGCTCGGAATATTATTCAATGAATGTGACGACTTTTTATTTAATGTCAGTTTTGAAGAATGTGTTTTAGATTATGCCTCGTTTGCGAATAAAAAAATGTTGAAAACAAAATTTATGAACTCGTCATTGAAAGAAGTAACTTTTATCGGTGCAAATTTATCAAATTCTGTTTTTGAGAATAGCAATCTGGAAGGTGCTATTTTTAATGACACACAATTGGCTGCTGCTGATTTTACGTTGGCGCAAAATTTCAAAATTGACCCAGAATTTAATCCGATGAGGAAAGCAAAATTTTCGACGCAGGGAATCGTTGGATTATTGGATAAATATGATATTAAAATTGAGTAATATGAGTATATCTGATTCTTATTTAGAAAGTGCAAAAAGCCAATTTATATATTATAAAACATTGGGTGAAAAAGCAATAAATCAATTGGCAGAAGAACAACTTTTTATTTCAACAAATGAAGATTCCAATAGTATTGCAACAATTGTGAAGCATATTTCAGGAAATATGCTTTCACGCTGGACTGATTTTTTTACTTCCGATGGTGAAAAAGAATGGCGTAATCGTGATAGTGAGTTTGAAGAAACTATAAAAACAAAAGAGGAACTAATGATTTTTTGGAATAAAGGTTGGGATTGTTTTTTTGAGTTACTTTTCTCTTTAAAACCAGAACAATTATCTGAAATCATTTATATTAGAAATGAAAAACACACTGTAATTGAAGCAATTAATAGACAATTAGCACATTATCCATATCATATTGGACAAATAGTTTTTTATGCAAAACAATTAAAAAATAGTGAGTGGGAAAGTTTATCAATAAAGAAGAATAAATCAAAGAATTACAATGATGAAAAATTCTCACAAGATAAAAAAGCGTGAAAAAGTAGAAAAAATACAATAAAGCACTAAAACAACTAGCCCTGATGGAAGGGAAAATCCCGAGCTTTTTAGCGAGGATTTGGAATGACAGCAGGAAATAGCTTCAAAAAAAAATAAAAATGAAAAAAATAGTATTCTTCGTCTCATTATTGATTTTGACATCGTGTTATGATGTAGAACGAAATTGCAAGGACTTCAAAACGGGCAAGTTTCAGTTTGATTTTGTCGTAAATGGCGTTAAGAAAACGACAGTTTTTGAGCGTACAGAAACATTACAAATCGAGACTTACGAGGGTAAAACCGATACAGCGACGGTTCGTTGGGTGAATGATTGCGAGTTCGTTTTGCAGAAATTACACCCAAAAAACATACAAGAAAAAAAGGCAATTAGTATGAGAATAGTGTCAACTACGAAAAATTCTTATACCTTTGAATTTGGAATAATTGGAAGTGACGAAAAGCAAAAAGGAATCGCTAATAAACTTTAAATTACCAAAAATTTTAGTAATAAATCAAATTTTACACCTAAATAAATGGAAGTTTTTTTAAACCCAAGTGCCTGGATTGCCTTATTAACGTTGACATTTTTAGAAATCGTATTAGGAATTGATAATATTATTTTTATTTCGATTGCCACGGGGAAATTACCCGAAGAGAAACGAAAAAGAGCTACAAAAATCGGAATGTTTTTGGCAATGTTTATGCGTATTGCTCTTTTGATGGGGATATCTGTATTGATTGCTATGAAAGAACCTTGGTACACTTTTAATTACACTTGGTTTTCAGCTCAAATTACTGGCCAAAGCCTGATTTTATTGTTCGGAGGATTGTTTTTATTGTATAAAAGCACCAATGAAATTCGCGAAAAAGTAGAGGAAAAAGGACACGAAGAAAAAGAGTTGGGAAAATCTGCTACTAAGTCCTTTTCAAACGTGATTGTGCAAATAATTTTGATTGATATTGTATTCTCATTTGACAGTATTTTAACGGCTGTTGGAATGACAAATGGCGTTGAAGGCGCAATTTATATAATGATTACGGCGGTTGTAATATCCGTTTTGATTATGATGCAGTTTGCAGTTCCTGTTGGAATTTTCGTAAATAAGCATCCTTCCATTCAAATACTAGGATTAACATTTTTAGTGTTAATTGGGTTTATGTTAATTACAGAATCTGCGCATTTAGCAAACGCTTCCTTTTTTGGAAATCATGTGGATGTGGTGCCAAAAGGCTATTTGTATTTTGCAATTTCCTTCTCGCTTTTAGTAGAAGTTTTGAATATGAAAATGAAGAAAAATAAGAAATAAAAAAAGCCACTCGTAAGTGACTTTTCTTTTTAAAATAATGTTATTTGTCCGTCGTCATCAAGTTGAATTTCCGAATCATTAATGTTTGTTTCTTCCACTTCAATTTCCTCTGGAATTACTTCTTCGGGGGCTTCATACGGCAAAGATTCCAATAAATTTACCTGTTTTACTTTATCAGTTGTCAATTGATTTCCAAGTGCTTTAAAGCCTTTTACAGCAATGAAAGACTCAATATCAACGGTTAAATTTTCTTTTTGAACTCCTTTAATTTTATTGAAAATTAATTCTGCAACCGGTCGATAATCTGTTGAAACGATTTCCAATTGTGAATTTGGATGTTCCGTAATGAAAATTTCTTCCTTGTTTTCTACTTCTACTAAGAAACGTTTTATAAAATAACGCTCTTTTTCTCCATCATAATAAATAGCGGAAATAGGTTTTTTAGGAATCCATTTTTCTAGTACAACCATATCTTCATCAAAATGTGTTGATAATTCAGGCGTGATAACTTTCAGTTTTCCTGATTGTTGTATGATTAAAATTTTATCGCTTGGTCTAAATTCTCCTAACAATTCGCCACGTGCATCTACATTTAATCTTTGAACAGTATCATCAAACCAAACTTTTCTTGGTAATAATGTAGAAATCCCTTTTTCTTTGAGTTCAATTTTTTTGATAGGATATTTGGTCACAATATTCCCTTTTGAGGTTCTACCTTTGATGGCTAATTTTGCAAAATCAATATCGAATTTTAGTTTTTTGACACTTCCTACTTGGCGCAATAAAATAGTAATTACTTCGGCTTCACCATTTGGATTACAAGAAAAATACAATACTTGAGAACCTGGTTTTTCATTCGTTAAATCATACGGTTTGTCACGTGTAACTCCCGAAACATTGAACCTTTTTATGTATGAAGGTCCTGATTTACCGTCGCGATAAATCATATTATAAATCGTGCGTTTGTCGCTTCTGTCAAAAATAGTGATGTGAATAATGTCTTTACCGACGAATGTTTTGGCATCGACTTTGGTAATCATCATTTTTCCATCTCGTAGAAATACAATTACATCATCAATATCAGAGCAATCTGTAACATATTCGTCCTTTTTAAGGCTTGTTCCGACAAATCCTTCTTCTTTATTTACATATAATTTGGTGTTTCTCAAAACCACTTTTGTAGCTTCAATATCATCAAAAATTCGAAGTTCTGTTTGACGTTCTCTTCCTTTTCCGTATTTCTCTTTTAGGCGTGTGAAAAATGCTATTGCAAAATCGATTAAGTTGGCTAAATCGTGATTTACTTGTTCAATATCGCCTTCTAAAGATTCAATTTTGTCTTGGGCTTTATTACTGTCAAATTTAGAAATACGCATAATCCGAATTTCGGTCAAACGCAAAATGTCTTCTTCGGTAATGGCTCGTTTTAAATGTTTTATATGTGGTTTCAAACCTTCGTCAATTGCAGAAATTACACCTTCTTTAGTAGTTTCTTCTTCAATTAAACGATATATTTTTTGTTCTATAAAAATACGTTCCAACGACGCAAAATGCCATTGTTCTTCTAATTCACTCAATTGAATTTCGAGTTCGCTTTTTAGTAATTGAACAGTTCTGTTTGTTGAAATTTTCAACATTTCAGAAACACCAATAAATAAAGGTTTATTGTCTTCAATTACACATCCTAAAGGTGCTACCGAAGTTTCACAAGCGGTAAAAGCAAATAAAGCGTCGATGGTTTTATCTGGCGAAACACCAGGGAAAAGATGAATTAAAATTTCAACTTCAGCGGCAGTATTGTCTTCAATTTTCTTGATTTTGATTTTCCCTTTTTCATTGGCTTTCAAAATACTGTCTATTAAAGTAG
The DNA here is from genome assembly GCA_947466955.1 of Bacteroidota bacterium. Taxonomy (GTDB): domain Bacteria; phylum Bacteroidota; class Bacteroidia; order Flavobacteriales; family Flavobacteriaceae; genus Flavobacterium. Next base: position 33,615 of record CANIFM010000002.1, on the reverse strand, counting down.
TCGTATTTGTAGAAAACGGAATTTGGGTAATCACCAACGTATTTTTGTCTAATTGACCAATTTTAGCACGAACACGAACTCTTCCGCTACGTAATCCATCATTATAATTGGAAATATCTGCAATTCCAGCTGTTTGAAAATCTGGGAATAACTGAAATGGTTTTCCTTTTAATATTTTAATGGAAGCATCAATTAATTCATTAAAATTGTGAGGCAATACTTTTGTGGAAAGTCCAACAGCAATTCCTTCGGCTCCAGAAGCCAACAATAACGGGAATTTTACGGGTAAATTATTAGGTTCAGCCCGACGACCATCATAAGAAACTCCCCAATCGGTAATTTTTGGAGAATATAAAACTTCCAAAGCAAATTTTGATAATCGTGCCTCAATATATCGAGAAGCTGCTGCACTATCTCCCGTAAGTATATTTCCCCAGTTCCCTTGACAATCAATCAATAATTCTCGTTGTCCAATTTGCACCATAGCATCACCAATACTCTGATCTCCGTGGGGATGGTATTGCATTGTATGACCAACAACATTGGCAACTTTATTATAACGACCATCGTCCAACTCCTTAAGCGAGTGCATAATACGGCGTTGAACTGGTTTAAATCCGTCCTCAATTGCAGGAACAGCACGCTCCAAAATTACATAAGAAGCATAATCCAAAAACCAATCTTTGTACATTCCTGTAACTTTGGTAATGGTATCGCTGCCGTCCTCGTCATTTTCGTAAAAATGCTTTCCTTCTGAAGATTTTATATCTTCAAAGCCTTCTTCCATTGCAGATTTGTTTAACTCTTCGTTAAATTCTTCTTCATTTGGGATGCTATTCTCTTCGTCCATTTAATTTCTTTGAATCTTTTAATTTAACTCGCTTCAACAACATCTAAATCCACCTTCAAATTCTTGATGATAAATTCTTGTCGGTCTGGCGTATTTTTTCCCATATAAAAAGACAATAATTGCTCGATTGAGGTGTTTTTGTCCATCATAACGGGATCCAAACGAATGGTTTCTCCAATGAAATTCTTGAATTCATCTGGTGATATTTCTCCCAAACCTTTAAATCGCGTAATTTCTGGTTTTGGCTTCAATTTTTCGATTGCTTCTTTTCGCTCTTCATCTGAATAACAATAGATGGTTTCTTTTTTATTTCGAACTCTGAAAAGTGGCGTTTGCAAAATATATAAATGGCCTTCTTTTATCAATTCTGGAAAAAATTGCAAGAAGAAAGTAATCAATAGTAATCGGATGTGCATTCCATCGACATCGGCGTCAGTTGCGATTACAATATTGTTGTATCGCAATTTTTCTAAACCGTCTTCAATGTCTAATGCTGCTTGAAGCAAATTGAATTCTTCGTTTTCATAAACAATTTTCTTGCTCATTCCATACGAATTCAATGGCTTTCCACGCAAACTGAAAACTGCTTGGGTATTCACATCGCGTGATTTGGTAATCGATCCAGAAGCAGAATCTCCCTCAGTGATAAAAAGGGTGCTTTCTAAACATTTAGGATTTTTTGTGTCCGGAAGATGTGCCCGACAATCTCTTAATTTTTTATTGTGAAGATTGGCTTTTTTTGCACGATCGGTGGCTAATTTTCTAATGCCCGAAAGTTCCTTACGTTCCCGTTCTGCCTGAAGAATTTTGCGTAACAAAGCATCTGCAGTTGGTGGGTTTTTATGTAAGAAATTATCTAATTTGGTTTTTACAAAATCATTTACAAACGTACGAACCGAAGGCATTCCTGCTTCCGAACCCATATCTGTAGAACCTAATTTGGTCTTGGTTTGCGACTCAAAAACAGGTTCCATAACCTTGATGCTAATTGCGGTTACAATCGATTTTCGCACATCGGAAGCTTCAAAACTTTTGTTATAAAATTCTCGAATGGTTTTCACGATTGCTTCCCGATAGGCAGCAAGATGCGTTCCTCCTTGAGTCGTATTTTGTCCGTTTACAAACGAATGGTATTCCTCGCTGTATTGAGTTTTACTGTGTGTTAAAGCAATCTCAATGTCTTCGCCTTTCAAGTGAATTATTGGATATTCCAAATCATCGGCATGAATGGTTTCTTCTAATAAATCTCTAAGTCCGTTTTCTGAAAAATACTTTTCACCATTGAATAAAATGGTTAAACCATTGTTAAGATAACAATAGTTTTTTACCATTCTAATTACATATTCATAACGGAATTTATAATTTTTGAAAATAGCTTCGTCTGGAATAAAGGTAACTTTGGTTCCTTTTCGTTTGGTAGTTTCTACAATATCTTCTTCGAGAACTAAGTTTCCTGCTGAAAATTCTGCGGCTTTTTGTTTGTCGTCACGAACAGATTCTACCCGAAAATAATTTGATAACGCATTTACGGCTTTTGTCCCAACTCCGTTTAATCCTACTGATTTTTTGAAGGCAAGCGAGTCGTATTTTCCCCCTGTATTCATTTTGGAAACTACGTCAATCACTTTTCCAAGTGGAATTCCACGTCCATAATCACGGACAGTTACGGTTTTATCTTTGATGGTAACTTCAATGTTTTTGCCGGCTCCCATAACAAATTCATCGATGCAGTTATCGAGAACTTCTTTTAAAAGAATATAAATACCGTCATCTGGGGACGAACCATCACCGAGTTTTCCGATGTACATTCCGGGACGCATTCGGATGTGTTCTTTCCAGTCGAGTGAACGGATGTTGTCTTCGGTATATTGATTTTGATCTGACATTATAAAGTTTACTGAATTTATCTGCGTTCTGTTCGGTCTTTGCATTTCGCTCAGTCCTCGAGTGTGCTAATATAGTGAAATTCGATTTGGTTTAAAATATTTTAAATCCAAAGTTATTAAGAATGATATTGACAATGGAAAAGTAGTTTTTAGATTCCGGATTTTAGGTTTAAATCCTCTGAAATTCCTTTTAAAATCTAATTTTCTGTTGTCTCGGAATTGTGCCCCAGATTGAAACGGAAAGCATTTTTTTGAGAAAACGTATTTTTTATTGGCAAAAAAGAGCGACCAAAGAAGCTCCTTTTTTGCCTTAGAAAAAAACGTTTTATGGAAAAATCTTGAAGTGGAAAGCTGGAATTGGCAACAAAGAGTAAAAAAAATATTGGTTTTAATTTTCGTATTTATGAAATTTCCACATTTTAATTTCGCTTCAAATACGCTTTGAAATCTTCGTAGGTTTTGATTTTTATACTCAACTTTTCCTTATTCAAAACACTTTCTATTTGGGTTGGAATAGGAAGTTTTACATTTAAAAAAGGTTCAACCACGTCCAAAAACTTAATTGGATGCGCTGTTTCAAGGAAAATTCCAATTGAATTCGGATGATTCTGTAATTCCTTTTTCAAACCAAGAAACCCAACAGCACCGTGAGGTTCGGCAATATATCCTGAGTTTTTGTAGATTGTTTGTAAAGCAACTTCGGTTTCGGCATCTGTAAATGAAAATGAAGAAAAGTCTTTTTTGAATTCCGACAAATCATTTTTATACATTTCTTGAATCCGAATAAAATTGCTTGGATTTCCAACATCCATTGCATTAGAAATCGTTGCTTTGGAAGGTTTTGGTTCATACAATCCATCTTCTAAAAAGCGTGGAACCGTATCGTTTACATTGGTAGAAGCTACAAAATGTTCTATTGGTAATCCTAATTTTTTTGCAATGATACCAGCACAGATATTGCCAAAATTACCACTCGGACAAGAAAATACCAAAGGTTTATTTTCTGATTTCAATTGCTTGTAAGCAAAGAAAAAGTAAAACATTTGTGGCAACCAACGGGCAATATTGATGGAATTTGCAGATGTTAGATTTTTATAGTCCAGACTTTCATCTAAAAAAGCTTTTTTAACCATATCCTGACAATCATCAAAAACACCGTCAACTTCAAGTGCCGTAATGTTCTGTCCGAGAGTTGTCAATTGTCGTTCTTGAATATCACTTACTTTCCCCGAAGGATATAAAATGACAACGTCAACGCCTTCAACACCTAAAAAACCACTGGCAACAGCACCTCCAGTATCTCCTGAAGTAGCAACGATTACAGTGTTTTTAGCTCCTTTTTTATCTGAATTAAAATACGCCAAACAGCGTGACATAAATCGCGCACCGACATCTTTGAAAGCCATTGTAGGGCCGTGAAAAAGTTCTAATGAATAAATATTGTTTTCTACTTTCACTAATGGAAAATCAAAACACAAAGTTTCAGTGATAATTTGCCTCAAATTTTCCTCAGGAATTTCATCGCCTACAAATTGTTGAATCGCTTGAAAAGCAATTTCTTCGTTTGAAAAAGTCTCGATTTTATCAAAAAAATCAGATGAAATAGGGGTGAGGCTTTCAGGAAAATATAAACCTTTATCAGGTGCTAATCCTTGAATTAGAGCTTCTTGAAAAGAAACTTTTGGTGCGTTATGGTTTAAACTGTAATATTTCATTTTTATGTCATTGCGAGGCACGAAGCAATCTTTTGTTACTTTATATTATTTTAACTCCTTCAGAATTTACTTTTGAAACGTGAATTTCATAAGGTAAATCCATTTCATCGTAAACGCCACTCATTGCTTTTGCAATTCTATTGGCGGTTTCAATTCCTTTGCTCAAGGCAAATATTGAAGGTCCTGAACCAGAAATCCCAGATCCCAAAGCACCATTTTCTAAAGCAACTTTTTTAATTACATCGAATTTTGGAATGAATGGACCGCGCAAGGGTTCCACAATTTCGTCGTGAAGCGAACGTCCAATCAACTCATAATCAGAAGTATAAAATCCAGCAATTAATCCTCCCAAGTTTCCCCATTGTACAATGGCACTTTTTAAAGAAACCATCGGTTGTAAAACGGCACGCATTTCTGAAGTTTTCAGTTCAATTTGTGGATGAATTACCGTTGCATACAATTCAGAAGGACTTTCTATTTTAATAATATCTAATGGAATTGTACTGCGAACCAGTGTTATTCCTCCCAAAATGGCGGGTGCAACATTATCAGCGTGTTCGCTTCCGCTTGCAATTGCCTCGCCTTTCATTGCAAAAGCAACCAATTCTTTTCGAGTGAATGGTTTTCCAACTAATTCATTTATTCCAAAAACTGCTCCTGCAGCACTTGCAGCCGAACTCCCAATTCCACTTCCTGCTTTTATGTTTTTGTAGATTTCAATATCAAAACCAAATTGATAATCAATAGCTTCTAAAAGTGCTAAACCAGCAACTCCAGCGACATTTTTAGAAGTTTCCAAAGGCAAATCAGCGCCTACGATTTTGGTGATTCTGATGCCTTTTTTATCTGTTTTTCTAATAATCATTTCGTCGCCAGTAGCTTCCAAACACAATCCTAAGACATCAAATCCACAGGAAATATTGGCAATTGTAGCGGGGCAAAATATTTTTATTTCATTCATTTTTATAAGTATTAAAGTCTAAAGTCTTAAAGTCTAAAGTCATTAACTTCTGTGCTTTATAACTGAACGACTGAATTATACGTTTCCAATTCTGATTACATCGGCAAAAATTCCTGAAGCTGTAACCGCAGCACCAGCGCCAGCACCTTTAATTAATAAAGGTTGATCAACATATCTGTCGGTGTAAAATTGAACAATATTATCTTTTCCTTCTAAATTGTAAAACGGACTTTCTTTTGGTATAAATTGCAATCCTACACTTGCTTTTCCATCTTCAAATTTGGCAACATATTTCAAACGACAGTCTTTTACCAAAGCTTCTTTATATATGTTTTCAAAATGAGCTGCGTTTTTTATTAAAGAAGCAAAGAACGTTTCATTATTTTTAGTTTCTAAGCATTCAACTGGTAAAAAAGATTCGTTGACAATATCTTCGATTTCCATTTTATAACCGCTTTCGCGAATAAGAATTAAAATCTTTCGAGCAACATCAACACCGCTTAAATCAATTTTCGGGTCAGGCTCTGTAAATCCTTGAACGCCAGCTTCTTTTACTACATCGTGAAAAGAATTTTTCTCGTCAAAATTGTTGAATATAAAATTCAAACTTCCCGAAAGTACCGCTTGAATTTTATGAACTTTATCACCCGATGCAATTAAATGTTTCAAAGTGTCAATTATTGGTAAACCTGCACCAACATTGGTTTCAAACAAAAATGGCGCATTGAATTTTCTTGATAATTGTTTCAGATTGCTATAATTATCATAAGCAGAAGAACACGCAATTTTATTGCAAGTAACCACTGCTATATTTTGTTTTAAATAGTGTGCATACGTTTGAGAAACACTTTCATTTGCTGTTACATCTACAAAAATACTGTTTCTTAAATTGAGTGCGATTACATTAGAAATAAAGGATTCTTTATTCGCAACTTCACCATTTTCTAAACTTGTTTTCCAATTATTTAATGAAACTCCTTCTTCGTCAAAAAGCATTTTTCGAGAGTTCGATAAAGCAATAACACGAAGGTTTATTTTAAGATTTTCCTTTAAGAATTTCTTTTGTTGGTGAATTTGTTCAATGAATTTTTCACCTACATTTCCAACGCCCATTACAAATAAATTCAACTGTTTTGCGTTGTCTTCAAAAAAACATTCGTGCAAGGTATTCAATGCTTTTTTAACATCACGTTTGTTGATTACCGCTGAAATATTTCGTTCTGAAGCGCCTTGCGCAATAGCTCTGATGTTCACATTGTTTTTTCCTAAAGTACTGAACATTTTACCGCTCAATCCTTGGTGACTTTTCATATTTTCACCAACCAAAGCAATGATACAAAGGTTTTCTTCGACAATACTTGGATCGATTTTGTTTTGAGCAATTTCTAATTCAAATGCTTTATCAATAGCAATTCGAGCATTATTGGCATCTTCATTTAAAATTCCAATACAAATAGAATGTTCCGAAGAGGCTTGCGTGATAAAAATAACATTAATATTTTCATTGGATAACACTTCAAATAATCGTTTTGAAGAACCCGAAACTCCAATCATTCCTGAACCTTCCAGCGTTAATAAAGCGATATTGTCAATGTGTGAAATTCCTTTTATTGGGTTTTCATTTTCATTTCTTTCAGATGAAATATAAGTACCAGCTGCTTCAGGTTCAAATGTATTTTTGATAACAATTGGAATATTCAATTTCAAAACAGGCTGAATTGTAGGTGGATACAAAACTTTTGCACCAAAATGTGACAATTCCATAGCTTCTTGATAAGAAATTGTTTCTATGGGATGCGCCTGTTTTACGATTTTTGGATTTGCAGTAAACATTCCGCTTACATCTGTCCAAATTTCGAGTAATTCAGCATTCAATGCGCCAGCTAAAATAGCAGCCGTATAATCAGAACCGCCACGACCCAAAGTTGTAGAATAACCGTCTGTTGAAGAGGCGATAAAACCTGGAACTAAAGTTACTCTGAATACATTTGAATTAAAATAATCCTTTATCAATTGGTTGGAAAGATCAAAATTCACAACCGCTTTTCCAAAATGATTGTTGGTTTTAATAATTTCGCGACTGTCTTTATATCCTGAATTATGAACTTTTTGTTCCAATGCTTTCGCAATGATTTGGGAAGATAAAAGTTCGCCAAATCCCATTATTGTATCGGAAGTTCTATTGGATAATTCTCCCAATAAAAAGCAACCGTCTAAAAGTGTTTTCAGATGATTAATATCGCTATTAATAGCCTCTAACAAAGGTTTTTGATGGCTTGTAATGATTAATTCTTCAATAGCTTCTCTGTGTTTTTCTTCAATTTGTGAAACCACATCTTTGAATGTAATGTCTTTTGAAGCTGCTTTTGAAGCTGCTAAAATTAGTAAATCGGTAACGCCACTAAAAGCGGAAACCACAATCACTAATTTTGTAGATGTTGCAACTGTATTTTCAACGATTGAAAGGACTAATTTTATGTTATTTGCATTGGCAACCGAAGTTCCGCCGAATTTTAAAATTTTCATTGTGTGTTTTGTTATGAGGTAAATAGTGATTTATTCTTCTTACAAATAAGGAAACAAAGTGGATTATATGTGAAAAATGTACCCCAAAGGGGTAATAGTTATTGTAGAAATTGTTGTAAACGAAAATGCAACCGTAATTTCGGTTGGTATAATGTGATAATATGATTTCAAGTTGTGTATCATAATTTCAAATGTAGTAATTATTACTAACATTCAATAATAGATTATTTTAAAACTAATAATTAATATGAATTTCTCATTTTTTAAAACTTATTTTGATAAATGAATAAATAAATAGTCAATTTGTCGTAAATTTAATTGCAATTTAAACATCATTTTATGATAATTAATAGAGAAGAATTTAGAAAAAGATACCGTCCCATTAATAAATTTACTCACAAAGGGATTCAAGGGCACGCTTTGATTATTGGTGGAAGTTATGGGAAAATGGGCTCGATAGTTTTGGCTTCAAAAGCTTGTTTGAAAACAGGTTGCGGATTAGTTACTGCATTTATTCCAAAATGTGGTTATGAGATTTTGCAAATTTCAATTCCTGAAGTAATGGTTGAAACCGATGATTTTATGGAACATTTGACAGCTATAAATATCGAAACTGAATTTCAAGCCATTGGAATAGGGATGGGGATGGGGCAGAATTCGGATACCCAACACGCATTTCATTATTTCTTAAAAAGCAACAAAACCGCTTTAATAATTGATGCTGACGGATTAAATATCCTTTCTCAAAATATAGAATGGTTGGAATTGTTACCAAAACACACCATTTTGACGCCACACCCAAAAGAATTGGAACGATTAATTGGAAAATGGGATTCAGATGAAGACAAAAGGTATCGAGTAGCACAATTATCTCATAAATACAATCTTATTATTGTGGTTAAAGGTGCGCCAACAGTTATCTTTTTTCAAGATGAAATCTATGAAAACACGACTGGAAATCAAGCATTGGCAACCGCAGGAAGTGGCGATGTTTTGTCTGGAATTATTACAAGTTTGGTTGCTCAATCTTACAAACCATTGGATGCAGCAATTTTAGGTGTTTATTTACACGGATTAACAGCCGATATTGCAGCCCCAAAAATGAGTTATCAAGCATTTATTGCCTCTGATATTATTGAGAATATTGGAATTGCCTATCTCGAATCTGCTTCACAATTATAATAATCATAAAATAAACGAATAAACCTTGCTTTATAAGTAGTATTTACGGATTTTTGTGCTTGTAATAAAACAATAATTATGAGTAGCATTCATTATATAAGTACCGATATTCTTTCGTTAGAAGTAGTTCAAGAAATCATAAGTCATAACAAAACCATTGAATTATCTGAAGAAGCAAGAGTGAATATTCAAAAATGCAGAGATTATTTAGATAAAAAAATGGAATCTAATGAAACGGCTATTTACGGAATAAACACAGGTTTTGGATCGCTTTGCAATGTGAAAATTTCAAATGAAAATCTTTCTCAACTTCAAGAAAACTTAGTAAAATCGCACGCTTGCGGAACAGGGGAGGAGGTGCCTTCAGAAATTGTGAAGTTGATGTTGCTGTTGAAAATACAATCGTTGAGTTACGGTTATTCAGGAGTGCAATTGGCGACTGTTTTGCGTTTGATTGACTTTTATAATAATGATATATTACCAATAATTTATACACAAGGTTCACTTGGAGCATCGGGTGATTTGGCACCTTTAGCCCATTTATCATTGCCACTTTTAGGAGAAGGCGAAGTGGTATTTAACGGAAATAAAGTACCAACTTCTGTGGTGATGGCACATTTTGGTTGGAATCCTATTGTTTTGCAATCTAAAGAAGGATTGGCATTGCTAAATGGAACGCAATTTATGAGTGCTTATGGAACACATATCCTCATAAAAGCCAGTAAATATTCTTATTTAGCGGATTTAATTGGCACGATTTCTTTGGAAGGATTTGATGGACGTCAAGAGCCTTTTAACGAGTTAATTCATTTTATCAGACCTCACAAAGGGCAAATTGTTACTGCAAATCGTGTAAATGAGTTTTTAGAAGGAAGTGAAATTATTGCACAACCGAAAACACATGTTCAAGATCCGTATTCTTTCCGATGTATTCCTCAAGTTCACGGTGCTTCAAAAGATGCGCTTGATTATGTTAAGAAAGTTTTTAAAACCGAAATCAACTCAGTTACAGATAATCCAAACGTATTTATAGAAAGTGATCAGATACTTTCTGGAGGAAATTTCCACGGACAACCGTTAGCGATTTCTTTAGATTTTCTTGCCATTGCATTAGCAGAATTAGGAAGTATTTCTGAACGCCGAACTTATCAATTAATTTCAGGATTGCGAAATCTTCCTGCATTTTTGGTTGATAATCCAGGTTTAAATTCTGGCTTTATGATTCCACAATATACCGCTGCAAGTATTGCAAGTCAAAACAAACAATTGGCAACTCCCGCCAGTATTGACAGTATTGTTTCTTCCAATGGACAAGAAGATCACGTAAGTATGGGCGCAAATGCAGCTACAAAGGCGCTACGAATTATGGATAATTTAGAGCGAATTCTTGCCATAGAATTAATGAATGCATCACAGGCAATTGAATTTAGACGTCCATTAAAGTCAAGTGATTTTATTGAAATGTTCTTGAAATCGTATTGTGAGGAAGTTCCTTTTGTAAAAGAAGATCGAATTCTACATTATGATATTCAAAAATCAATAACTTTCTTGAATAGCTTTATGATTGAGGAAGATTTATTTGGTTAGAAAACACAGTAAATTCAATGAGATATTTATATTTAGGAACTAATTTCACAACTGTAATCAAGTTCCCTTTACAATTTTTATATCTTTGCAATAAATAAAAGTATATGACTTTAAAGGAATATTTAAAGAGTAAAGTTTTTTTAGTTCAAGTATTTGTAGCGTTAACAATTCTATTTGTTTTAGGCTATTTATTTATGCATTGGCTAACTTTTACTACAGATCACGGAAATGAGATTACGGTTCCAAATCTTAGTAAATTGAACGAAGAGCAAGTGGAAGACAAGTTGGATGATTTGAATTTGGATTACGTGCTTTTGGACAGCGTAGATTATAATCCGGGGTATCCAAAACACACTGTTGTAGAGCAAGATCCGATGCCTGGAGCAAGAGTTAAGAAAAACAGAAAGGTTTATATTAAAATAAATTCTTCAGGTTTTACAATGGTGAGAATTCCAAATTTAATAGAAAAAACATACCGACAAGCAGTTCCAACATTGAAATCGTTGGGACTTGAAGCTGGGGAAATTACCTACAAACCTTATATGGGAAAAGATATGGTTATGGAAATGCATTGCAACGGAAAAAAATTAAATCCGGGCGATAAAATCTTTAAATCATCCAAAATTGATTTGGTTCTTGGAGATGGAAATGTAGGATATGAAGAACAAATTGACAGTTTAAGCACAACAACACCGAATGGACAATAATCAGAATACAGAGATTGACGAGATTGAAGAAGAATTATTTGAACATTTTAGATTTGATGTTCCCAAAGGGCAATTGCTTTTAAGAATTGATAAGTTTTTGATGAATTTGATTCCAAATGCAACCCGAAATAAAATTCAGAATGCCGCTACAGCTGGCGATATTTATGTGAATGATTTGCCCGTAAAATCAAATTACAGGGTAAAACCTTTGGATATTGTTCGGATTATGCTGACACATCCACCGTTTGAAAATCGTGTTGATCCAGAAAATATTCCGCTTGATATTGTGTATGAAGACGATACGTTGTTGCTCATTAATAAACCAGCAGGTTTTGTTGTGCATCCGGGACACGGAAATTACACGGGAACTTTAGTGAATGCGTTGGCGTATCATTTTGACAATTTGCCAATGAATAGCAGCGAACGACCGGGATTAGTACATCGAATTGATAAAGATACGACAGGACTTTTAGTAATTGCCAAAACTGAAGCGGCAATGACGCACCTCGCCAAGCAATTTGAAGCTAAAACTTCCGAAAGAGAATATGTTGCTATGGTTTGGGGAACTGTCAAAGAAGATGAAGGCACGATTGAAGGAAATATTGCACGACACGTTAAAGACAGAATGCAAATGTCGGTTTTTGAAGATCCAACGATTGGAAAACACGCCGTAACGCATTATAAAGTTTTGGAGCGTTTTGGCTATGTAACCTTGGTTTCTTGCATATTAGAAACGGGACGTACGCACCAAATCCGGGTGCACATGAAACACATTGGACATCCTATTTTTAACGATGAGCGTTATGGTGGAAATTTAATTTTGAAGGGAACTACTTTTACAAAATACAAACAATTTATAGACAATTGTTTCAAGGTTTTACCACGTCAAGCGTTGCACGCCAAGACTTTAGGTTTTGTTCATCCCACCACGGGAGAAATGATGAGTTTTGATACGGAATTGCCACAAGACATGCAGGATTGTATTGATAAATGGCGCAATTACTCGAAATCTCACGAAGTAGTTGAGGAAGGGGAATAAGGTTATTTGTAGATTTGTTTATTTGTTGATTTACGACCTTCACTGTGATTGCCACGTTCTTGCAATGATAGATACAACTGAACCTAGTAATCAGCAATTGCCACTATATTATGTTTTATAAAAACAATATTTTTTAAAAGTGAAAATTTAATTGAATATATCCAAGTTTTCCCAACCCAGTTTCAGCCCATTCTTTTTTATTATTTCTATCAAATGTTAAATTATCAACAACGATGTTGTATTTTATATATAACATCGGTTCAATTGAAATAGAAAAGTTTTGTGAGATATTATATTGAATTCCAATCAATGGTGTAACACCAAAACTATAAATATCTTTATTAATATTTTTATAATTGGAATAATTACCAAATAAATCTATTCCGTAATAATAAGTCCATTTTTCATATTTTCTAAGTTGTCTATCAATTCCAAATTTAACACCACTGTTTATAAAACCATTTTCACTATCATCTTTTTCGTAGCTTACTCCTGTTCGTAAGGACGTTTTGTTTGAATATTTATATCTATATTCAATATTATAGGCATTTATGTCTGATGAAAATGCGGAATTTATAAATTTTGAAATACCAATTCCAACCTGATGTTTTATCAGGTTTGGATTGGATAAATTCGTTATTTCATTTTGAGAATACAAAGTCAATGAAAATAAAAGAACTATTATTTTAATAAAATTTTTAAACATTTTTAGTGCATGTAATTAGCGAAAATAGTATTTATTTGATTTTGAAAATCACCAACATAAACATCAATATTTTCTCTTGTTCCATCAGAATAAATAATAAAAATTTCAGAACTATTATTTATAACATCATAACTTAAATCTCCAATTTTCACATCATTATAATAAACCTCGGCATCTGAATTATTGTTTATTTGAGAAGGAGTTGGGTCTGTATATACTGATAAGGCTTGAACATTAATAGAATAAACAACTTTTAAATTTCCTTCAATTAGTGTTCCATTAACAGTTTTTAGATCATCTTTTACAGATGTAATGTTTCCATAATCCGCATCATAAAGTTTGAAATTTGTAACAGAGTTAGTCCCGCAACCTTGTGGGGTTGTAGAATTATAACTTAACTGAAATTCAGTACTTGAAGTCCTTCTCCATTGAAAAGTATGAGTGAAAGGAGCAGTGTAAATTGAAATATCAGCATTTATTGGCATTGTAAAATTTGTACTTGTGTCAAATGTAACATTACTTAAATTAAGTGAAAAAACTAAATTTCCATCTCTTTTTAACGTTAAGTTAGCACCTGTTGGTAACCAATAATTAGTAGCATTATATGAGGTAAGAACATCACTATAAGAGTTGAAAGATAATTCCGAGTCAATAACTTGATTTGATCTGGAAGGGAATTTTAAAGTAATTACGTTTGAACTATTTACTTTTGTCCATGATTGAGTTGTATTGCTCCAAGTGTAAATACCTGTATTGTTAGCAAATTGCATTCTATCATTTAAAACTAATTGTCCAAATTGCAATTCAAATTTGTCGGTCAAAGTTTTTAAATAGGTATCGTTGTAATGCTGATTTGTTGAGTTAAATAATGAATACAATAAAAAGTTTGATAAATCGCCGTCGTCTAAAGTGGTTAAACAACCATAAAAATCATGTATTGTATTTGATATGTTTTGTTTGTCTTGGGCAACAGTTGTTGCAGCTGGTCCAGCGCTTTCTTTTGAGCAAGAATTTAGGATAATAATCGAAAAAATAATTAATGCTATTAATTTAAATTTATTTATTTTCATTTTTTTGTTTTTGTTTATCTACTCTAAATACGTTTTCGACTTCCCGCTTATTCTATTTCGTATATTTTTATTTCCTAAATTATTTATAAAAAACTCTAAAAACAAAGAATTTAATTTATTATTCAGACAATAAAGGTGCAATTTATGATAAAATTTTGAAACAAAATATATTATTTTTTAAATCAAAGTATTTCAAATTTATTGATAATGATTAATTGGTTTTCCGTTGATTCGATTTTTTGTTGATTTGTGCAATGAAATATAGCGATCTTATGAATTAGAATTGCATTTGTTTATTGTATGAAAAAACTATTCTCAACGTATTAGCAATCTTTAATACTAATTTGTACTTTTGAATTTCAATAAAAACCACTATGAAAATCGTAATTTCTCCTGCTAAATCATTGGATTTTGAAACGCCTTTGCCAACCGAAACCTATTCGGGAGCTGAGTTTCTAAAGGAAGCACGACAAGTTCATAGCGTTTTGAAAACACTTTCGCCAAAAGACTTGTCAGGTTTAATGGATATTTCCGATAAATTGGCAGATTTGAATTGGCAACGCAATCAAGATTGGAAAACACCCTTTACTCCACAAAATGCACGTCCCGCCATCTTTGCTTTTGATGGGGAAGTCTATACAGGTATTGATGCACACACGATTCCATTGGATAAATTGGAAGATTTACAAAGTAGGTTGCGCATTCTTTCAGGATTGTATGGCGTGCTGAAACCATTGGATTTAATCCAGCCGTACCGCTTGGAAATGGGTACGAAAATAGCTGTTGGTGATGCTAAAAACCTATATGCATTTTGGAAAAACAATGTTACCGCTGCTTTAAACAAATCGCTGGCTAAAGGAGAATTGTTAGTGAATTTAGCAAGTACCGAATATTTTTCGGCAGTAGATTTAAAAGCGTTGAAAGTGCCAGTGATTACGCCAGAATTTAAAGATTATAAAGATGGAAAACTAAAAATGATTAGTTTCTTTGCCAAAAAGGCTAGGGGTTTGATGGTTCGGTATATTATTGATAGTAACGCCCAAACGATTGACGATTTGAAAGGGTTTAATTATGAAGGATATTGTTTTGATGCTAATTTATCCACGGATGTGAAATTGGTTTTTACGAGATAGTTTTTAGGAAGGGTTTATTTGTGGATTCGTTGATTTGGTTATTTGTTAATTCGGTTATTTGGAAAATCTGAATTTAACCTTTGGTTTATCAAACTGAATTTAACCTTTGATTTGTCAACCTGAATTTATTTCAGATTCTATTTTTACAGTAGTATCGAGGGCAATTAGGTGTCGCATCCGTAATCGTGTTAGAATATCATTGAGGGAAACAAGGCAATCTCATCATAATTATTTTTTCTTGTATTTATGGGCACGGATTGCAAATCCGCGCTATCGAAACGGGTATCGAAACGTAACATATCCGAGCCATCTTGATTATCGCTTAACTCCGTCAGAGTTTTAAACTCTGACGGAGTTGTGAAACAAATAAACCTATTTTATCAATCTGAATTTAACCTTTGATTTGTCAATCTGAATTTATTTCAGTTTCTATTTTTATAGTAGTATCGAGGGCAATTAGGTGTCGCATCCGTAATCGTGTTAGAATATCATTGCGAGGAACGTGGCAATCTCTTCACAATTATTTTTTCTTGACTTTGTGGGGACAGATTGTAAATTCGCATATCGAAAATGGTATCGAAACATAACATTTTCGAGCAACTAGATGTTGTAAATACGAGCGGTTTGGCTTTATTCGTTCAACAGAATTTCTACTTCTTTTTGTAAAACTGGCAGATTTCTAATTACAATTCCCCAAATTACATCATCAGAAACGGAATCATATCCGTGAATTATTCTATTTCTTACATCTACAATTTTTCTTGAGTTTGAAATTTCAATTTTACTATTTTCTTTTCGAATTCGACTCATTGCTTCTCCAATAATTTCGATGTTTCTTTCAACAGCTCTTTTAGTTTTTAAATCATTTTGATAAATTTCAAAACATTTTAGGTGTTTCAATAAAGTAACTTTCGATTTCATTAATGGAACTTAAAATATCATAAAGCCAAGTTTTAATAGTATCATCCATAAATCAACACTTTATTTTGGTTTAAAGTCTTTCTAAAATATGGATTTTTTATGGCTTTTTCTTCTAATAAATCAATATTTCTTTTTAAAATATTTTCAAGTGAAAACTTTAAGTTATAATAGTTATCTCCATAATCTAAAACATCCAAATTTTCAAAATCAACAATCAAATCAACATCACTTTCGTTGTTGAATTTATCAGTTAAAACAGAACCAAAAGCATATAAAGATTTTACTTTATGCGTTTTGCATAAATCGAATATGTCTTTATTATGATTTTCTATTAGGTTCATATAATTATTAATTTACTCAAAAGTACATAAAAAAAATTACGTTTCGATTCTCTGCGATTTTTTTTAGCATTTTTACCAATGTTCTAAATCCGTCAGAGTTTTGAACTCTGACGGAGTTGCATAACAAAAAGCCCTTTTTTGTCAATCTGAATTTATTTCAGATGCTAATTTTTATTATTAAAATCATTCGTTTTTTTCTTGTCTTTGTGTGTACGAAGTCGTGGAACTTTGCACAGCAAAAGTTATAATTACAAATGCAGGAAGCATAATTACAAATGCAGGAAGCATAATTACAAATGCAGGAAGCATAATTACAAATGCAGGAAGCATAATTAAAAACGCAGGAAGCATAATTACAAACGCAGGAAGCATAATTACAAATGCAGGAAGCATAATTACAAATGCGGGAAGCATAATTACAAACGCAGGAAGCATAATAACAAATGCAGTAAGCATAACTACAAATGCAGGAAGCATAATTACAAGTCAGACTGCTATGTTTATAAGTCAGACCGCTAGGTTTACAAGTCAGACCGCTAGGTTTATAAGTCAGACCGCTAGATTTATAAGTTGGACTGCAATAAATACAAGTTAGACTGCAATAAATATAAGTCGGATTATGTACTATTTTTAATTTCTAACTGATAATTATTTATAGATTTTTTTAAATTTCATTGTGGGCACAAGCGTGACGCTTGCGCTAGCGGGGGGACTTTTATATTAATTACTGTTTTTAATTAATAGCATTTAAATTTATTTACACTTATCATACATATCAATACAGTCATATTGAACCTTTATACTTCTATCCATTTTGGCTCTACCTGTTAGTTTGTCATATTCATCAAATACGGCAATAGCAGCAGGGCAATCACTCACCATATTTCTGAGATTGCCGTAAGTCATTTCAACTAAGGTTCCAGTATCACCTTTTAGTATATAATAAAAATTACGAGTTGTGCCTCCACCACCAATATCTATCCATGTATAGTAAACACTAATTTTACTTTTATAAGTTCTTTTGGCAAATTCTCCGTCAGCATTTTTTTTATATCTATTTTTCTTGTGTTGAACAGCCATAACATCATTGTATTCATATTTAACATCATTAATAACAACCTCACCAGAACCCTTTGCTTTAAAACTATTAGTTTTAAATACATTGCATTTAGATACTTTGCCTTTAATGATTTTACCATTCATTAATTCTACAAATTCTTCCTCTTCGTTATCAATACTTAATTTTGTTGAAATTGCAACCTTTGCATTTTTAGAAGGATTTTTAAAACTTGTTAAAAATAAACATGAAATAATAAACAAACTCGTGACGATAATTTTCATAATACTATTATTTTATTTTTTTTTAATGAATTTTAATTCATTTCCATTTGCTAAAGAAAACTCACCGAGCGAATATAAAAAGAATTTTCCAAAGTCGTTATAAAGAAGTCGTCAAACTTCTCAACAATTTGTCAGGGTGGTGGGTGGTCATTGGGTGTGGTTGGGCAAAATTAAATGTGGTGCAATTTGGGTCGGCTTGTGCAGTGGCTTGCACCACTTTAATTTTGCGAAGCGTTGGCATTTTCGTCTTTAGTTTATGTCTGAACAGGCGTTACGCTTGCACCTAACGTCCCCAGGCTTTGCGATGTTGCGGACTAAAGATGCCGAAATTTTCGGTTAAGCACTGACTTCAAAGATATAAAACAAACTTTAAATTAAGCCTTAAAACCGCAATAGCGCAAAACCTGTGTTGGCAGTAGTGCTTATGTCTGCTGATTAGCCTTTATTTCAACCCTCATTGCACACCAAGCATTAACTCCCATTTTTCCCATACTCATTATAAGTAAGGCTATAACCGGAGCTATAAAAGTTCCTGCAACTCCCATCGTCGCACCAATTGCTGATGATAAAACTCCAATTAAATATTGTTTAGTTTTCTCTGTACTTTCACTTATTTTTTTTCTGTCGTCTTCATAAGATTCATCGCCACAAAAGAACTTTTCAATCTCATCAAGTAACTTTTCTCTGTAGATTTTTGCCTTTCCTGTTTCTCCTCCAAATTGAGCAGTATTTGCGGTTGTTGCGTTTAACCATTTATCTGCGCTTTCTAAATAATCATTTTTAGTTTGCATGAGAAATGATTCAAGAATTTCGACTTGGAAACCATCTAAAGAAGCTAATATTTCAGCTTGGTCTGCGTTAATTAATGTGTCAAATTCTTCCATAATTATAACATTTTGGTTATATATTCCGTTGAAACAGCATGAGTAGTTTGGTGAAGAGTTTCAGGGTCGATTCCACCCAATGAAATACTTCCTCCAGAATTTGGGACGTAAGAGCCAATAATCATTCCAATTACACGCGAATCTGACAAGCGAAATATTGGGCTTCCTGATTGTCCAGGTCGGGTTTGAATATTTAATATTAAATGTTTAGACTTTATTCCTGATGATTCAATTAGTACTTTGGCGCCAATTTCAGTGTTTTGGTACGTTAAAACATTTCTACCATTAACACAATGTGGAAACCCAACTATTCCAACATTTTCTCCAACATTTGTGTCATCACTTCCTCCAATTACCAAATCTGAAAAAACATTTTGTTCAACTTGCAAAATACAAATATCTCGTATTGGATCAACTTTGTAAATTGAAACTGGAATAGTCTGACCACTATTATTTGATGTGTCTTGATAAGTTGTCAAGTCTGTATTATTGGTAATAAAAATTACGAGATTAGTATTATCATTATTTGTTACATGTGACGCTGTAGCAAAAAGCCCTCTTTCATTCAATGAAAAACAAGTTCCTAATAGCTTTACGCCAGTTGGAGTAATTCTCCCAACTGTATAAATTTTTTGATGTAAAGTTTGTATGTTCATATATTATATTGATTAAGTTCTTGAATTTGTCGATTCTGCGTTAGCATTACTGCCAACTCATTTATACCAGCCATAAAATGGCTGTAATCTACCCAAAAAGGGTTGGCTTTGTGCCATAATAACCTCCGTTATTTATTTTCAAATGTAACGTTATTATACTTACAAATCGTCAAAATGACTTTTTATTTGAAAAGGTGTATTCGGTTATTCTAAAATCTAAAATCTATAAATCATAATTCTTAAATCGAAGGGTTTCGTGCGAGGGATAGCAGCGGAAATCCTTTGCGGAACGAAGTGCAGCAAAGATTGCAGCGAATAGCCCGACCTCGTTTAGTACAGATGGCGTAGTAACTAAAATCGTTCTAAACGAGGGCGCACCCAAATAAAAAAAAACTAATTGCGTTTTTTGATGAGTAAAACAAACGGGATGCACAGCAAAAACAAGATTCCTAAGTAATAAAAAATGTCAACGAAAGTCAGTACCGAGCTTTGTTTCATCACGCCATAATCCATAACTTGGTAGGCTCTGTTTAGGGATTCGTTGGTGCTGAAGCCTTTGTTCATAAAGCCTTGTTGTAATTGTAGGACTCTTTGTTGAACGGCAAAATTGGTTTTATCGAGGTGTGAAACCAAATTTACACGGTGTTCTTGATTGAATCGGGCAATGAATGTGGTGATGATGGCGATTCCAAATGAACCTCCTAATTGTCGCATCATCCCTGTGAAAGCAGCACCTTCGCCAATTTCTTTCCCTTTCAAGGTTGATAAGGATAATGTGGTTATGGGTACAAATAGTAATCCCAATCCAACGCCTCTCAAAATCAGTGGCCAAAAAATGTGTTCTTCGCCTGTGTCTGGGGTGACTACGTTGTGCATCCAATAGGTAAATACGAAAAATGCGAGGAATCCAAGGGCTACCATATAGGCTTGTGGAACGCCGCGTTGTATCATTTTTCCTATCATTGGCATCATTATTCCTGTGGTTATGGAACTCGGAATTAAAATTAATCCTGCGTTTAATGCGCTCCATCCCAAAACGGATTGCGTGTAAATTGGTATGATGAAAGTGGAACTGTACAACCCAAATCCTAACACAAAACTCATTATTACACCGACTCTAAGATTGGTGTTTTTCAATACGCTGAGGTTTACAATTGGGTGTTTATAGGTGAGTTCTCGCCATATAAAAAGCATCAATCCAGAAGCAGAAACTGCGGTTAAAAGTGTAATTGTTCGGTCGTTGAACCAATCGTCTTGTTGCCCGTGTTCCAATACAAATTGTAGCGAACCCACGAAGGCGGCAAGAAATGCAATTCCCCACCAATCGACTTGTGACGCTTTTAGTTTTTCGCCATATTTTGGACTTCTCACGAAAGCCAATGTCAAAAATGTAGCGATGATCCCAATGGGAATATTGATATAGAAAATATACGGCCAAGAGAAATGATCTACAAAATAACCTCCCAATGGCGGTCCCAAAGTTGGGCCTACAATAACACCCATTCCGTAAATAGCTTGTGCCATTCCTCGTTTAGCAATAGGGTAACTCTCGGTGATAATGGTTTGAGCAGTAACCAATAACGCACCGCCACCTAAACCTTGAATAAATCTAAAAGCGACCAATTCCCAAATGTTTGTGGCGTTTCCACACATAAAGGAAGCCACGGTAAAAATGATGATTGAAGTAGCAAAATAATTCCGTCTTCCAAATTGTTGCGACAACCAACTGGTCATTGGAATGATGATTACATTGGCAATGGCATAAGCTGTAATTACCCAAGCGACATCGGTTAATGTTGCCCCTAAACTTCCTCGCATATTGTTCAAAGCCACGTTTACAATGGTAGTGTCAACGATTTCCAGCAAGGCACAAAGCACCGCTGTAATTGTGATAATTACCCTTCTAAAACCGTATTCTACTAAACTATCTTGATCTTCTACTACCATTTTTATTATTGGTTATGCTACTTAATGGCGTTTTTTTAGTTCAAATGAACATCCACATTTACATTCATTCCCGGACGTAGTAATTTAATTTTTTCAGGATCATTAGAAGTATTCAAACTAATTTTCACTGGCAATCGTTGAATGGTTTTCACGAAATTTCCAGTGGCATTATCAGGCGGAAGTAAAGAAAATTTAGAACCTGTTGCTGGTGAAAAGGAAGTAAGTTCCCCTTGAAAATCGGTGTCTGGATAGGCATCAACTTTCACGGTTACTTTTTGTCCCATTTTCATTTTGTCCAATTGTGTTTCTTTGAAATTGGCAATTACCCACGCTTCTTGATTGTTGATAATGTAAAATAATGCTTGCCCCGGTTGCACTAATTGTCCCGGTTGAATGGAAATTTTAGAAACTTGACCGTCAATTGCTGCGGTTACAACTGTATAACTTAAGTTTAATTTGGCTGCTGCCAACATTGCTTCGGCACGTTTAATATTTGCGGAAGCTACTTCGGTTTGTTTATTTGAAACATTCGATTTTGCAATTATTACCGATTTCTGAAATGTACTGGCTTTTTGTTGTTGTTGCAAAATTCGCAACTGACTTTCTGCCTCTTGTTTTGCCGCCAAAGCTTGCTCGTATTGTTGTTTTGTAATAGAATGATTTTTATATAAATTTTCGTAACGCTCAAAATCGTTGGTTGTTCGTCCCAATCTGATTTTTGCAGTTTCGATAGTTCCACTCGCCGATTGCACGTTGGCATCCGATACAGAAACACTCGCTAAAGCACTTCCAACATCGGCTTTTGAAACTTCAAAATTGCCTTGCGCTGCAATTAATGCGGCTTTTGCATCTTCTAATTTCACGATATAATCATTGTTATCGATGGTGAAAAGGGTATCGCCTTTTTTTACATAATCGTTGTCTTTGATATTTACTTTCGTGATATATCCCATGACTCTTGGGATAATTGGGTTCATATTTTTTTCAATTTGTGCGTCGTCCGTACTTTCGTGAGAAAGAGAATGCACATATTTATAGATTCCGTAACTCAATGCCGATAGAATTAATACGGCTATAATGATGTTTTTTTTGTTGCTTTTTTGATTTTCCATAGTATGAAATATTAGTTTTTTGTAAGTTGGAATGATTGTGTTAATTGCCCTGAAGCGGATTGCATTTCGTAATATTTGAGCATAATATTCGCTCTTGAATACGCATAATTTATTTTAGAATTCAGTTGTTCTACATCGGCTTCTAGTAAATCGGTGGTGTTTGAAAGTCCGTTGTCGTATTTATCTTTTACAATTCTATAATTTTCTGTTGCTTGCCCAATTGCTTGTTCGTAAACCAGATTTTGTTTCAATGCCAAATTATAGTTTTCAATGGCTTGTTGCACCTGAATTTTTATTTTTTCTGATAATATAGCGGCTGATTCCGATGCTTCTAATGCTCTACTTTTTGCAGCTTTTACGTTGGATTTGTTTTTGAAAATATTAGCAACATCATACGAAATTCCAACACCAAAATTCATAGCATTTGAAACAGTTAAGGCATTTTTTAAATCTAAATAAATAAATCCACCCGTTAAATTTACGGTTGGGAAATAGGCGCTTTTTGCGATTTTGATATTGTTTTCGCTTGCTTTTTCAATGAAATGAATGGCTTCCAAATCCTTTCTATTTTTCAATGCAATTTCCTCGTTTTTGATAATATTTATCGGTTGGTTGTTTGCAAATTGATTTTCGTCAATTCCAATTTTGTAGTCTTCAGGAAGTTTTAAAAGTGTGATGAGATAATAATTCAAAACTGATACATTTTTATAGGCTTCGTCCAATGATAATTGCACTTTTGATTGTTGCAATTGCGCTTTCAGCAAATCATTTCGAGCAATAATTCCGTTTTTTTCTAATGCAGTAAAATCCGATACGCGTTGTTCTGCGGATTTTAAATTGTCTGTAATTAGGTTTACGGCTTTTTGAGCACGGTATAAATTAGCGTAATATTCGACAACTTCCATAGCAACAGCTTCCTTGGTTTGTTCCAATTTTGCTTTTTCAGATTGGTATAAATTCTCTGAAGCTTTAATGCTATTTTGTAATTTAAATCCTGAAAATAATGGTAAGTTGGAATTTATTTGCCCAAGCATCAATTGATTTACTGCCAATGGTGAAGATGGCGGATTGGATGAATTGGAATTCAAATTAGAATTTACATTGGCATTTGTAAGGCGTAAATACTGACCTGAAACTCTCAAATCTGGATATTTATTGTTCTTTATCGATTCCGATTCGTATTTTTTGGTTTCCACTTTTGCAGATGCCAAGGCAACTTCGCTACTTTTGGAAAGTACAATATTGATGGCTTCATTGAGTGTTAAACCTGTTTTTTCTTGTGCTTTAAGCGATGGAATTCCAATGAAAACCATTGCAATAAGCAATAATTTAGTGACTTTCATTTAGTAAAAGTGATTTGATTGTTTGTTGAATGTGCGTTGTTAATTCGGTTTTGATATAATTATTATATTCTAATTCGGTTTTCAAATTTAAAATTTCTTTGAAATAAGATTTATTGCTATGGAAATGAAAATACGTTCCTAATATTGTTGGTGTAAGTAAGGGAATTGCGATGTTTTTCTTAAAAATATTTTGATTTTGTCCTTCTTCAATAATACTTTTTAAGGTTTCTAAATTGCTTTTTTTAATTTCTGTAAAGGCTTTAAAATCGATGGTTCGTTTTTGCGATGAAACTTCATAATGTAGAATTTGATACAAGTTTCTGTTGGCATCAATTTTATTAATATAAAGTTCTACGAAGTTTTCAATTTTTTCTAATGGTGATACTTCTGTTTTAGAAACATTTTCCAATTGCAATTTCAAATCGTTCGTTCTAAAGAAAATCAATCTTTCTAATAATTTTTCTTTAGATCCAAAGTAATAGGAAACCATTGCAATGTTAATTTTGGCTTCTTTGGATATTGTTCTGATTGATGTCCCGTCAAATCCGTGCTCTGCAAATAGCGTTTCGGCTACTTGAAGGATTTGAATTTGCTTGTCATTGAAATCAGTCATTGAGATTTTTTATGTCCGCAAAATTAAACGATTGTTTAATTTAAACAATCGTTTAATTTTTTAATAACATAAATTTAACAATTGATTTACTTGAACTGATTCACAAATTCAGGAATGGATTGCGTTCCGTTTTCAGTTAAATGTTTTATAAAAGCACTTCCAATAATCGCACCTTTAGCATATTTTGTCGCTTGATTGAAAGTTGTTTTTGAACTAATTCCAAATCCTACAATTTGCGGGTTTTTGAGATTCATTGCGTCAATTCTTTGAAAATAAGATTCTTGAGTTGTTCCGAAATCTGACTGTGAACCCGTTACATTCGCAGAACTCACCATATAAATAAACCCATTTGAAACGCTGTCGATGTAGCGTATTCTACTTTCTGAAGTTTGCGGCGTAATTAAAAACACATTAAAAATCCCGTTTTTTTCAAAGATTGCTTTATAATTCTCATCGTAAATGGCAACGGGTAAATCAGGAATTATAAGACCGTCAATTCCAATTTCTGCACATTTTTCACAGAATTTTTCCACTCCATATTGTAAAATCGGATTGAAATATCCCATAATTAATAACGGAATTGACACTGTTTCTCTGATGTTTTTCAATTGGCTAAACAATAATTGGGTTGTCATTCCATTTTGAATTGCAAGTGTAGAACTCTCTTGAATGGTTGGTCCGTCGGCTAATGGATCACTAAATGGTAATCCAATTTCAATCATATCTACGCCACTTTTTTCTAAATCTTGTATGATTTGAACCGTGTCATTTAGATTAGGATAGCCAGCAGAAAAGTAAATTGAAATTAATTTTTTATTTTCTAATAATGTGTTTGAAATTCTATTTTTCATAATAGTTGTATTGTTGTTAGGAGGTGCGTTAGGGATGGAAGCGGCATCCCGCATTATTGCTCGGCACGAAGCAATATTGTGGATACAGCGGACTGCCCGACCGCAAGTCCTGAATTTTTTTTCAGGACTTGCGGTAACGCCCAATTAAAGTTTGAAATAATCGATATAAGTGTTCAAATCTTTGTCGCCACGCCCCGATAAATTGATGACCAAAATATCGGTGGGTTTGAACTTCATTTCGTCCAAAATTGCGAAGGCGTGGGCGGTTTCAATCGCTGGAATTATGCCTTCGGTTTGGGATAATTTGATGCCCCAATTCATAGCATCTTCATCGGTAATTGAGATAAATTGAGCCCGTTTTGTTTCGTATAAATGAGCGTGCATAGGGCCTACACCGGGGTAATCCAATCCTGCAGAAATGGAATACGGCTCGGTAATTTGACCATCGTCAGTTTGCATCAAAAGGGTTTTACTGCCGTGAATAACGCCAATTTTACCCAATGCAGAAGTTGCGGCACTTTCACCCGAATGGATGCCTTTTCCAGCCGCTTCAACTGCGATAATTTTCACGTCATTTTCGTCTAAAAAGTGGTAATACGTTCCAGCAGCGTTGCTTCCGCCACCAACACAAGCGATGACATAATCGGGGTTTTCACGCCCTTCTTTCTCGAATAATTGTATTTTAATTTCCTTTGAAATAACGGCTTGAAAACGCGCCACCATATCTGGATACGGGTGCGGCCCCACCACGGAACCGATGATATAATAGGTGTCTTCGGGGTTATTAATCCAGTCGCGAATGGCTTCATTTGTGGCATCTTTCAAGGTTTTTGAACCCGAAGTTGCGGGACGAACTTCGGCACCCAACATTTTCATTCTTGCCACGTTTGGCGCTTGCCGTTTGATGTCGATTTCACCCATATAAACGATGCATTCCAAACCCATCAACGCACAAACGGTTGCGGTTGCAACGCCGTGTTGACCAGCGCCAGTTTCCGCAATAATTCGGGTTTTTCCAAGTCGTTTTGCTACCAAAATTTGCCCAATAGTATTGTTGATTTTATGCGCGCCAGTATGACATAAATCTTCTCTTTTTAGGTAGATTTTCGTGTTGTATTCTTTAGACAAACGCTCCGCAAAATAGAGTGGGGTTGGACGTCCAACGAAGTCTTTTAGTAAAGCTTCAAATTCTATTTGGAAGGAAGGTTCGGCTGTAATTTTTAAATAATTAAGGCGCAATTCCTCAACATTTGGGAATAACATTTCGGGAATAAAAGCACCGCCATAATTCCCATAAAATCCATTTTCATTAACGTGATAGCTCATTTTTTTAAATTTAATATTTCAATTTGTGATTGAAACGATTTTAACAATTCTGTTTTTTTTAATCCTGGTTCTGTTTCAAATTTGCTATTTACATCGATGCCGTAAATTGGCAAATTCATATCTTTTAGTAAATTTATTTCTTCAATTCCGATTCCCCCGCTTAGAAAAAAAGGTTTATTTGACGGGTATTTTTTCAACAGATTCCAATCGAAAGTGGTACCGTTTCCACCTGGTAATTTTCCTTTTGTATCAAATAGAAAATAATCGCAAACATTTTCAAATTCTCTTAAAATTTCAAAATTAAAGTTGTCTTTTATAGAAAAAACTTTGATGATTTCGATTGGTATTTCTTTTAGCTTTTGACAAAATTCAATCGATTCATTTCCGTGCAATTGTATACAATCTAATTTGTATTTATCAATTTTAGAAACTACAATTTCAAATGATTCATCAACAAATACGCCCACTTTTTTGATGGATTTTGGCAACATTGGAATTTCACCTTCAAAATAGCGACTGGATTTTCCCCAGAAAATAAAACCCATAAAGTCGGGTAGGAGCGTGCCTACTTCAAGGATGTTTTTGGGGAATTTCATTCCGCAAATTTTAATCCTCACCCCAGCCCTGTCATTGCGAGATTCGAAGCAATCCAAAGGAGAGGGAGCCGAAACGTCTAGATTGTCCATAATTCTTTCATTTTAAGTTTTTGAACACTAATTATCACTAATTATCACGGATTAATTCGTGGAAATTTGTGAAATTCGTGTTTAATTATTAGTTCTTACTTTCCCCCTTTGGGGGTTAGAGGGCTAATAAATTCTTTTGCTGCTTTCCCAGCATTTTCAGTTTTCATAAAATTTTCACCAATTAAAAATCCTTTGTAACCATACGATTTTAGTTCGTTGATTGCTTCAATTGAATAAATTCCGCTTTCTGAAATTTTTACAAAATCGGTGGGAATTTCCGAAGCCAATTCTTTGCTAATGTTCAATCCTACTTCAAATGTTTTTAGATTTCGATTGTTGACACCAATCATATTTAAACTTGGCATAATTGACTTTTGCAATTCCTCTAAATTGTGAACTTCAAGCAACACTTCCATTCCTAAAGACTGTGCTAATTCGGATAATATTTTTATTTCATTATCAGTTAAAACGGCTGCAATTAACAAAATTACATCTGAACCATACGCTTTGGCTTCTATGATTTGGTATTCGTCAACGATGAATTCTTTTCGCAAAAGTGGAAGATTTGTTGTTGCTCTCGCAAAAATTAAATCGTCTAAAGAACCACCAAAATAGGTAGAATCTGTTAATACAGAAATTCCACAAACGCCTGCATTTTCATATCCTTGCACAACTTCCTCAACAGAAAACGCATAATTTATTTCTCCTTTTGATGGGGAACGTCTTTTGTGTTCCGCAATAATTCCAGTAGAACTATGAATTAAATTGTTGCTTAATGATACGGTTTTGCGTTCAAAAAGTATAGATTTCTCAAATTCATTTATTGGAATAATTGATTTTTTGAGAAGCACTTCTTTTTTCTTACTTGTAATTATTTTATCTAAAATATTCATAATCGATTCTTATTTGCTTAATTGTTGCAATTTATTTAATGCTAAAAGTGCTTTTCCTGACAACAAACTTTCTTTTGCAATTTCAAATCCCTGAATTGGTGAGAGTGAATTAACGGTTGCAATTGCCATTCCAGCATTGGCACAAACTACATTGTTCTGTGCGTCAGTTCCTTTGCCTTCTATTATATTCATAAATAATTTAGCCGATTCTTCGATGGTAGTTCCGCCTTGAATTTCATTTTGCTTTAAAATTGAAACTCCAAAATCTTCGGGTTTCAACATTCCTTCCATTGCATTTGTAATGGTTTTGGTATTTCCAGTCAACGAAATTTCGTCATAACCGTCTAAACTGTGCAAAATTGTAAAATTGGTAGTCGTATTTTGATATAAATAACTGTACATTCTTGCCAATTCAAGGTTGAAAACACCCACCAATTGATTCTGTGGAAACGAAGGATTTACCATTGGCCCAAGCATATTGAAGAACGTTTTTACGGCTAATTCTTTACGAATAGGGCCAACATTTTTCATTGCTGGATGAAATAGTGGCGCGTGAAGAATGCAAATTCCAGCTTGATCGATGCATTTTTCCAAATAAGCATTGTCATTACTGAATTTTACACCAAGAATTTCCATTACATTACTTGAACCTGAAATTGAGGAAACGCCGTAATTTCCGTGTTTTGCAACCTTAACTCCAGCTCCTGCAGTTACAAATGAAGCCAATGTTGAAATATTAAATGTGTCTTTTCCATCGCCACCAGTTCCGCACAAATCGATGGTATTATAATTTGATAAATCAACAGAAATACATAACTCCAATAAAGCTTCCCGAAATCCTGCCAATTCCTCAATGGTGATATTTCGCATCATATAAACGGTCAGAAAACTTGCAATTTGGCTTGTATTATAACTCCCGTTGGAAATATTTACCAAAACTTCTTTGGCTTCCAATTTTGAAAGTACTTCGTGATTAATAAGTCGGTTAAGTATGTGTTTCATTTTAATTAAATATAAATAATGTAGCTATTGAAATCTTCGTTTATTGTGCAACCCAGTTTTCTAAAATCTTTTTTCCGTGCGGTGTCAAAATACTTTCAGGATGAAATTGAACGGCACGAACATCAAAAGTCCGGTGTCTCAATGACATAATTTGCCCGTTTTCATCTAATGATGTGATTTCTAAAACTTCAGGAATATCAGTTGGATTAACCACCCAAGAATGGTATCTCCCGACTTCAATTTCAGATTCTAAACCTTTAAATAAAGGTTCGTCTTGCACTTGAATTTTAATATTTGAAGCTACTCCGTGATATACTTTTTCAAGATTGATAAGGCTTCCGCCAAATACTTCAGCGATGGCTTGTTGTCCTAAACAAACTCCTAGAATACTTTTTGTAGCCGAATAGGCTTTGATTACTTCTTTGAGTAAACCCGCTTCATCCGGGATTCCTGGCCCTGGTGAAAGTAGGATTTTATCAAATTTTTGAAGTTCTTCAATGTCAAATTCGTCGTTTCTATAAACGGTTACTTCGCAGTTTAAATCTTCTAAGCAGTGTACCAAATTGTAGGTGAAACTATCGTAATTATCGATGACTATTATTTTTTTCATAGTATAGTATTAAAAAATTGAAAGATTGAATGATTGAAAATTTAGTTGTTTTTGTAATCTTTGAATATTAAATTGTTTAAATTTTTTAATTGGTTTATATCGTTTCCGCTATTTTCAATGCTTTATCCAATGCTGCCAATTTATTATAAACTTCCTGCATTTCATTTTCTTCAATGGAATCTGATACAATTCCTGCTCCCGCTTGATAGTGCAATTTATGATTTTTACTCAAAAAAGTACGTATCATAATGGCGTGATTAAAATTTCCATTAAAATCCATAAATCCGATGGCGCCACCGTAGAAATTCCGATTCGTTTTTTCATATTTTTCGATAAGTTGCATCGCCTTGTGTTTTGGCGCTCCTGATAAAGTTCCTGCTGGAAATGTGTCGGCAACGACTTGCATTGTTGTTGCTTTTTCGTGCAATAAACCTGTGACTTTTGAAACCAAATGAATTACGTGAGAAAAAAACTGAACTTCTCTGTATTTCTCGACTTTCACTTGGTATCCGTTTCTGCTTAAATCGTTTCGAGCTAAATCAACCAACATAATATGCTCTGCATTTTCTTTTTCATCTTCGGATAGATTTTTGGCAAGTGCTGCATCTTTTTCGTCATTTCCAGTTCTTCTAAAAGTTCCTGCAATGGGATGAATTTCTGCTTTTCTGTCTTTTACAATTAGTTGTGCTTCGGGTGATGAACCCATTATTTTGAAATCGCCATAATCAAAATAAAATAAATAGGGCGATGGATTGATGCTTCGTAAAGCTCTATAAACATTGAATTCGTCGCCTTTAAAACCTTGCGAAAAGCGACGTGATAAAACGAGTTGGAATACATCTCCACGAAAGCAGTGTTTCTTGGCTAATTTTACATTATCAATAAATTCAGAATCGGTTAAATTAGATTTTTTATCGCCTGTTTTTGAAAAAGAATACGAAGCAAAACTTTTGTTTTGAAGCAAGTTTTCTATTGTTTCAATATTATTGTTTTCTGTGATGGAATGGCAAAAAATAAAAGCTTCGTTTTTGAAGTGATTGATGGCGATGATATTCTGATAAATGGCATAATAAATATCAGGGATTTGCAAATCACTGTCTTTTTTATTGATTTCGATATTTTCAAAATAGCGAACGGCATCATAAGAAATATATCCAAACAATCCGTTATTGATGAATTTAAAATCGTTGTTTTCGGATTGAAATTGATTGGTAAATTCCTCGATTATTTTTGGAATATTTGAATTTTCATCAATTGCAATTGTGTTTGTACTTCCATCTGGAAATGTTTTATAAATGGTTTCGTTTGCAATTTTTATTGACGCAATTGGATTGCAACAGATATACGAGAAACTATTGTCGTTAGCGTGATAATCGCTACTTTCAAGCAGCAAACTGTTGGCAAATTTATCACGTATTTTTAAATACACACTCACGGGCGTAATGGTGTCTGCGAGAATTTTCTTGTAAGTTGTTTTGAATTTATAAATTTCCATAATTTGTTTTTGTATTTTTTGTATAAAAAAAGGGCTTGTCGTGATGACAAGCCCTTTTTGATATTTATTTGATTTAAAATATACCTATAAGTGTACTGTTCACGACGAATGAAGTAAGCTGTTCCACCAACAAGTATTATTTAAAAATGTTTTCATAATTTATTTTGAATTACAAATGTAAGTATAAATTGAATTGAAAAAATAAAATCTGATTTAATTTTGAACGAATTATGAATTTTTATGATATGTTGAATTTAAGCACTGTGTTTTTGCGAGAAGGATCGCAGCGGAAATCCTCTGTGGAACAAAGTGGAACAGAGATTCAAGCGCAGAGCCTGACCGCTTCCCTTGAATGCCAATTCAAGGGAAGGGGACTCGCCCAAATAGATATAAAAAAACCCCAACAATTTCTTGTCAGGGAATATTATAATTGGTAAGATTCTAATGAATTAGAATTTCAAATTTACTGTTAAATCAAAATCATCGTAGATTACTTTGTCACCTAAATTGTCGAAAAAGCTACCTGAACCATATTTAATATCATATTTAGTTCTGTTGATTTTTACGTTTGCAGTTGCAGAATTTGCAGTTGTAGCAAGGTCAAAAGTTACAGGATTTGTGATTCCTTTTACAGTTAAATCAGCTGTTACCATATAAATACCTTTTCCTTTAGCTGCAACAGTTTTGAAAACCAATGTAGAAGTTGGGAATTTTTCTGTACCAAAAAAATCTTCTGATTTCAAGTGTCCTTCTAATTTTTCTTTTCCTTGACCTGCTTTTAAGTCAGTAGTTATCATAGAAGTCATGTCAACAGTGAAATTTCCGCCTACAACATTTTTCCCTTTGAAAGTTAACGCACCTTCCTTAAGGTTTACAGTACCTTCGTGTTGACCAGTTGCTTTTTTTGCCAACCAAGTGATTGAACTTTTTGTTGCGTCAACTTTTTTTATTTGTGCAGTTACTGTCACTGTTCCTAAAGCTACTAATAATGCGATTGCAATTGTTTTTAAATTTTTCATTGTTTAATTGATTTTAGTTAATAATTATAGTGTTAAAAATAAATCCACGTTTGATTTTCGAACTTTTTTGTTATGCTGAGATGCATCATCTTCGTGACGGTATCCCACTGTTGCAATTACGGCAGCATTAAGATTTAATGCATCTAATCCTAATATTTCATTGAATTTTTTTGCATCAAAACCTTCCATTGGCGTAGCGTCAATTTTTAGTTCAGCGGCTGCATTAAGCAAATTACCAAGTGCTAAATAGGTTTGTTTTGCTGTCCAAATTGCTTTCATATCAGCAGGAATTGGATTTACAGCACCTTTCATATAATCGCCAAAACCTGATAAAGCTTCCGTTGGAATACCTCTTGTTTCGCTAACGTTTTTAATATAGGCATCAATATCAGAATCGTTTACAACGGTTTGATTTGCAAAAACAATTAGGTGAGAAGCATCTGTAATTTGAGTTTGTCCATAAGCAGCTGGCAATAATTTTGCTCTTAATTCTGGATTTTCAACGATAATTACTTTGTAAAGTTGCAATCCAAAAGAAGAAGTGCTTAATCGAATTGCTTCTTTTAGCAGATTCAAATCTTCAGTAGAGATTTTTTTGGTTGCATCGAATTTTTTTGTGGCATAACGCCAATTTTGATTTTCTAAGAATGTGCTCATTTGTTATTTATTATTTATTATTTATTTATTATTGATTTCTAATTTTTTCTAATAGGAAGTTCAATTGTTCCAATTCTGGATTTGATAAATTTTGAACTATTTTTTTTTCATAATCGATTACTTTTGGATCTAATTCTGTTAATACAGATAATCCTTTTTCAGTAATTAAAACGTCTATTTTTCTTCTATTTGATTTACAAACGGTCCGTGTTACCAATTCTTTTAAAAGTAATTTGTCAACTAAACGTGTGGTATTACTGGTTTTAGCAAGCATTCGTTCTTGAATAACACACATGTTCGTAGGATTTCCTTTTTGACCTCGTAATATTCGTAAAACATTATATTGTTCGCTTGACAAATCATAAGGCTTAAGAATTTCTGAAAAACGTTCATTAATATCATTTTGGGTATAAATGATATTGAGCACCACTTTTTGAGAAGGTTCCATTGTTGCATTTGATTTTAAAGCTTCTTCAATTTTCATAATTGTAGTTACAATATTTGTATGTACAAATTTACATCTAATATTCGATTTTGAAATATATAGATTTGTTAT
>CANIFM010000001.1 GCA_947466955.1 Bacteroidota bacterium | reverse complement strand
GTTAACGCTAGGTTTCCGTAAGGTGAATACAACTGATACAAACTTGGCGTGATATACGCTGTACTGTAAGAAGCTACAATTTTCAATGGTAATTTCGAAAACGAATACGACGGATTGAAATTGTAAACAGCATAATTTTTGTAAATGTTATGCAAGTTGTAACGTGATCCAGCGTTGATATTTAAACCGAAATCTGAATTATAAACCGCTGTAAAATAAGTGTCAATTGAATTGAAATTCGCATTTTCTTTAGTAATAAATTCCGATTTGGCTTCCATTTCATTAAACTGAAATTGGCTTCCTAAAATTAGAAAAAACTGATTTGAAAATGTATATTTATTAAATGCATCCGCACTAACACTTTTTGAAGCGTACAAACTATTGTCTATTGAATTCGTCCAAGTATTTAATGAAGTATATTTTCTTTCAATAGAAGTAAACCCTGAATTCAAAACGAATTCCCCTTTGTTGTATTTGTATTTTGGAGAAAATCCAAATCGGAATTGTTCTGATGTTGCCACATTTACTGGAGTATCCGCTGAAGTGAAATTATCGTAAAATCCATCATAATTATTTTTTATACGGTCGTAATTCGTGAAAAAATCAAAGGATAGTTTCTTTGTAGGAGCAAAACCTATTTTCACTAAAGTTGTAATTTTAGAAAAATGATCTTCTTCAAAATCAACTCCTTTTGCTTCGGAAATACCTTTAGTTTCTACACTATTTAAAGTTGCAAAATAATTAATTTTACCAATAGTACCATTCAAACCAAATCCTTGATTAAAATCTTGAGGTCTGTAATTGGTGTTGTCAGCGGTTGTTTGTGTGCCTAAACTACTATATACATTCCCCGAAACTTCCTTTTTACTGGCTTTTTTCAATGTAATATTGATCACTCCAGCAGCTGCCCCTGAACCGTAAAGTGTGCTTGCAGCACCTTTCATCACTTCGATACTTTCTACTTGTTCGGCAGAAATTAATCGTAAATCGTATTCTAAATTTACTCCTGAAGCATCTGTTACAGGAGTTCCATCAATCAAAATTAAGGTTTGACGATTTCTTCCACCACGAACATAATACCCTAAATTTTTACCCGCACTACTCTGATTTCCATTGACTTCAAGTCCCACAACGGTACTTAATATTGAAGCTAAAGATTGTCCTGCTTTTTTAGCCAATTCGGCAGCATTAATTTTTACAATCACTTTTCCAGATTTTTCTTTTGGCAAAGCAAATTTAGAATCGGAAATTACAACCTCATCAAGTTGTTTTGGAGTTGGTGCTTGTGCATAAGTGTTCATAGCAAATAGCAATGTGAACGCACTGAAGCGAATCATTTTTTTGTTCATTTTTCGTTAATAATAATTTTAATAAAGTGGGGAGAAAAGTATAGAATTTACCATACCCAAACCTTTTTTCCCGAAAGTTTGATACTCGACGTAATAGGCAGGTCTCCTGGCTTGCGTCTTGTTGTTGACCTTCCCATTCCATTTTAGATTTCTAATTTTTGATTTAAGATTGAAAAAATCTATACTCAAAATTCTAAAATCTACAATTAAAAACAGTGGTTTTGTAGATAACAACAAGCTTATTAGCTTACAGTTGCGGGAACAGCACAGGAATTATGATTTGCTTTTTTTGATGATTTGTGAATGATAAAATTCTAAATCTCAAGTGCGAAATCCTTCACCTGTTTCCCTTTTAATGCAGTTTTATTATAAAACAGCAACCTTAATACGGATGCAAATATAGGATTATGATTCCATTATATTGAATATTATTTTAGATTTAAGTAAATAAAACAAACATAACTTTTACATTTGTAAAACTTTTTAAGTAAACCTATGAAATCCAATTTCCTTCTCGTTTTCGCTTGTTCATTATTTTTAATTCTTTTGGGTTGCAAACAAATCAACGAGAAAAATTCAGCTCCATTTTCGGCTTCCGCCAATAGCGTAAAGTATGCCAAAGGCTTAGAAATTTATAAATATGATGGCTATTCCGTAATGAAAATCACAAAACCTTGGCCCGAAGCAACAACTGGATTTACTTATATTTTAAAAGAAAAAAACGGAATTATTCCTGATAGTTTAAAGCAATTTACAGTGATTTCTGTTCCAATTCAATCGATTGTGGTAACATCTACAACCCATATTCCATCGCTTGAAATGTTGAATGTAGCAAACACATTGGTAGGTTTTCCAAGTACCAATTTTATTTCATCTGCAAAAACCAGAAAAAGAATTGATGCTGGAAAAGTCCGGGAAGTAGGTGTCAATGAAAGTCTGAATACCGAAATTTTAATTGATATGAAACCCGACGTAATTGTAAGTTTTGGTATCAATAACTGTAATCCAACAATTGATAATTTACAAAAAAGCGGGCTGAACGTATTGATTAATGGCGATTGGACAGAGCAATCACCCTTGGGAAAAGCTGAATGGATTAAGTTTTTCGGAGCTTTATACGGATTGGATGCTAAGGCAAATACCATTTTTAATACCATTGAAAATAATTACAAAAATGCATTGGCTTTAGCCAAAAATACAACTCAAAAACCAACCGTTCTTAGTGGTGCCATGTTTCAAGACCAATGGTATGTTCCGCAAGGTGAAAGTTGGGTTTCTGTGTTTTTGAAAGATGCGAAATCCAATTATTTATGGAAAGAAACGAAAGGTTTTGGAAGTTTGTCTTTGCCCTTTGAAACCATTTTAGATAAAGCTCAAAACGCCACTTTTTGGATTGCACCGGGCGATTTTTCCTCATTGAAACAAATGAGTGACAGCAATCCTCATTATGCTGAATTTTCAAGTTTCAAAAATAAAAAAGTATATTCGTATGCTATAAATAAAGGTGCAAAAGGTGGAATTGTATATTTTGAATTGGCTTCTGCACGTCCAGATTTGGTTTTGAAAGATTTAATAAAAATATTTCATCCTGAATTATTGCCCAATTACAAACCTTTTTTCTTTCAAAAATTAGAATAATTTGAAGACTACAAATAAAAATACGTTACTTTTTTCAACTCTAATTTTAGGAGTTGTTTTGTTGTTTTTACTCAATATTAGTTTGGGTTCCATAACTATTCCAGTAAGAGACATTTTCAATAGCATTATCAAAGGAAGTTGTAGCAAAGAATCGTGGAATTATATCATTTTAAATTACAGATTACCAAAAGCAATTGTAGCAATATTAATAGGAATTGGGCTTTCAATTAGCGGATTATTGATGCAAACATTATTCAGAAATCCATTGGCGGGGCCTTATGTTTTAGGACTCAGTTCTGGAGCCAGTTTGGGAGTTGCAATTGTGATATTAGGTGCCGCTTTTTTGCCCCCTTTTCTTTCAGTATTTTTCCTTTCTTCTTATGGAATCATACTCGCTTCAAGTGCAGGCAGTTTCTTGGTTTTATTGTCAGTATTAGCAATTGCACAACGACTTCGGGATACAATGGCAATCTTAATTGTTGGGTTGATGTTTGGGAGTTTAACAAGTGCTATTGTTGGTAGTTTAACCTATTTCAGTACTGCTGAACAACTTCAGAAATTCACCTTTTGGTCTTTGGGAAATCTTGGAAATTTATCTTGGAATTCAATTGCCATTTTATGCTTTTGCGTTGTTTTAGGATTGCTTTTAAGTGTTTTAAGTATCAAACCATTAAACGCATTATTATTGGGTGAAAATTATGCAAAAAGCCTTGGTATGAATTACAAAAAAACCAAATACATCATCATTTTTGCAACCAGTTTATTGGCAGGAAGCATTACCGCTTTTGCAGGACCTATCGCTTTTATTGGGCTTGCAGTTCCTCACATTGCCAAATTAGTATTTCAAACCAGTAATCACAAAATATTATTTTGGAGTACCTTACTTTTTGGGGCTATAATAATGTTAATTTGCGATATCATTTCCCAAGTCCCAGGCACAGAAATTATTTTACCAATAAATGCGGTAACATCTATTTTTGGTGCACCAATAGTGATTTGGTTGTTGGTTAGAAAAAGAAAAATGATGGGTTGATGCAATAAAAAAGGACTGAAATTAATTAGCCCTTTCTGTATCTATTGATTTTAAACAACTTATTCTTTTATAAAACGAACCATTTTAGAAGCTCCGTCTTTTATCACTTTTATAAAATAAATTCCGTTGCTATAACTGCTTGTATTAACAATCAAGTCATTGGTATTCGATACATTTTTCGATAAAACCACTTGACTTAATGCATTATAAATTATAATACTATTTGGCAATTCAGCACCTTTTAATGAAATATTTAATAGATCATGTGTTGGATTTGGATATATTCTAATTGAATTGAATTCAAAATCAGTAATCCCTAATGGGGTCGCTGCATTTGAAGTTGCCAAAGTTGCTCTTCTTGGACAAATCGCCATTACGGTTGCAACTCGTCCTTTTTGATTTAATGTAAAGATATTCATACAACTATCAGGTGTATAATCCATGTAGTTTTCTGGCATATCATTTCCTGGAACTGAAGGACAAGTGTTAAAAGTTCCACAAGTATAATGTTCCCAACCAGCTTGAGGTGTATCAGCACAATAATCAGTTGCAGTACAATCAGGAGTATTAGTAGATTCAACGCCTGTTCCGTCTCCCCAAATATGCAATAAACCAAAACAATGTCCTATTTCGTGTGTAGCAGTTCTACCACCGTCATATCCAGAAAAATAAGGACCAGGTGCAATAGCCGCAGTCCCAAAACATCTATAATCAACTACTAATCCATCGGTATTGGCGGCTCCTTCATTTGCATTCAATCCAGATAATCCAGATGAACTTGGAAATTGTGCATATCCAAGTGTGCCATACATTTCAGCACTCGAAGTATTTGAAAAGAAAACAGTCCAAATATTAAAATATTTCGTAGGATCCCAAGAAGTTTGACTTTTCAAAGTTTCTACAGAAGTCATGGATGCATAACTTGCGGTTGTTTTTTGAACCCTGTCAATTCCGTTTGTAGCGGTCACATTATCTGGTTTTCTTTGCGCCATTACAAACTGGATTTCCATATCAGCTCCAACAGGATTCGTGTTATACCCTGGAGTTGCAAGCATTTTTCTAAAATCTTGGTTCAAAACAGTAATTTGTGATAATGCTTGGGCATCGGTAATGTTTTCATTCGCCCCTAAAGCATCACCATTGTGAATAATGTGAATTACAACCGGAATATAAATAACAGCATTCACATTTCTATTTGTAGTATTCAAATTTGCTTCTGCGATTTTTGGAGCAATCCATTTTTCAAATTCTTCTCTTGTTTCTCTTTGAGGATCTTTTGCTTGCAAGTATTGCTCATATTCATTAGTATAACAACGGATTTTCCCAGATGGGGTTCTCTTTTGGGAAACAACAGAGTTTTGACCAAAGGAAAGTGATGTTAAACAGATGAACGAAACTAATAAAAGTGATTTAATTGTGTACTTTATTTTCATAGGTAAGGAATTATTGTTTAAAAAGGCTCCAAACTTATGTTTTTTAATTTTCTTAATCAAGCTATTAATCAAACTTTTAATCAAAAATTAAGTTTTAGAGTTATCCAAATAGTTGTAATTGATTAAGACTAGAGTACAAATCATTCAATCTGTATTCAAAAAAAAAATCCACTCGCAAAAACGAATGGATTTTATATTCTAACTGAACACTAAAAAACTGAACACTGAACACTAAAATTTAAGCATCCAAATCAACCGTAGTTCTATCTGCAATTTCTTTATACGTACCGTTTTCTAATTTTTCTCGAATCGCTTCAAAAGCCGTTAATGTTTCATCAACATCCGACAAAGTATGCGAAGTTGTTGGAATCATTCGCAACAAAATTATCCCTTTTGGAATAACCGGATAAATCACAATCGACAAGAAAATTCCGTAATTCTCTCTCAAATCATTCACCATAATCATTGCTTCAGGAACACTTCCTTCAAGGTAAACTGGTGTAATACAAGTATTTGTATCACCAATATTAAATCCTTTTTCCTTCAATCCGTTTTGTAATGCATTCACATTTACCCATAATTTATCTTTAATTTCAGATGAATTACGCAACAATTCCAATCGTTTTAAAGAACCAATCGTTTGAATCATCGGCAATGCTTTGGCAAACATTTGCG
Organism: Bacteroidota bacterium; assembly: GCA_947466955.1. Classification (GTDB taxonomy): domain Bacteria; phylum Bacteroidota; class Bacteroidia; order Flavobacteriales; family Flavobacteriaceae; genus Flavobacterium. The sequence continues at coordinate 59,247 of CANIFM010000001.1, read as the reverse complement.
AACGCAAGTTATATTTCAAGTAATCAATTATCTCTTTGTCAGCAGCTACAAATGCACCAATATTTGCCATCGATTTTGCAAAAGTCGAAAAGTAAACATCAATTTCATCCTGAACTCCCTGCTCCTCGCCTGCTCCAGCACCCGTTTTTCCAAGTGTTCCAAAACCGTGCGCATCGTCAACTAACAATCGGAAATTGTACTTTTTCTTCATTTCCACAACCTCCTTCAATTTCCCTTGTTGCCCTCGCATTCCGAAAACCCCTTCCGTAATAAAAAGAATTCCTCCACCCGTAGTTTCGGCTAATTTTGTGGCACGTTGCAAGTTTTTTTCCATACTTTCCACGTCGTTATGACGGTAGGTAAAACGCTTTCCACTATGCAAACGAACCCCGTCAATAATACAAGCGTGCGCATCAACATCATACACAATCACGTCATTTCGCGTCACCAAAGCGTCAATAGTTGACATAATTCCTTGGTACCCAAAATTCAATAAATAAGCCGATTCTTTCATTACAAAAGCCGCCAATTCTTGCTCCAATTGTTCGTGATATTTCGTGTGACCGCTCATCATTCTTGCTCCCATCGGGTACGCAGCACCATATTCAATGGCTGCATCAGCATCCGCTTTTCTAACTTCTGGGTGATTTGCAAGACCTAAATAATCGTTCAAACTCCAGTTCAAAATGTCTTTTCCTTGAAATTTCATTCGCGGCCCTAATTCCCCTTCTAATTTTGGAAAAACAAAATAACCTTCCGCTTGAGATGCCCATTTTCCTAAAGGCCCTTTATTGTTCTGAATTCTTTCGAATAAATCTTTTACCATCTTGTATTTTGAAAAAAATTGTTAATCTTAAAGTGCTGCAAAAATAAATATTTCTACCTTAATATAGGTCTTAAATCCTACTTTTTTTTAGGAGCTATTTCCAGCTATCCATTGCAATCTGCGCAAAAAAGCGCAGGATTTCCATTTCTATCTGGGCTAGGGCATCCAATTAATGAGAAACTTTGTACCTTTGATGTATATTTAGACTTTAAACTATGTCACAAATCACCAAAGAATTAAAACTCGCCGTATTAATTGATGCCGACAACGTTCCCTACAGCAATGTAAAAGGAATGATGGAAGAAATCGCAAAATACGGAACACCAACAACCAAACGCATTTACGCCGATTGGACCAAACCAAATGCCAACGGTTGGAAATCAGTTTTGTTAGAACATGCCATCACTCCTATTCAACAATACAGTTATACCGTGGGGAAAAACTCCTCGGATTCCGCAATGATTATCGATGCAATGGACTTATTATATTCCGATAAAGTCGATGGTTTTTGCATAGTTTCCAGCGATTCCGACTTTACTCGTTTGGCAATTCGCTTACGAGAATCAGGAATGAAAGTCATTGGAATTGGAGAAAAGAAAACACCAAATTCCTTCATCGTTGCCTGTGACCGATTTATATATATCGAAGTTTTACACGGTGCAGTTCCAAAGAAAGCGCCAAAACAAGCCACAACCGATACTAAAAAAGCAGTTGGAAAAGGACCAGTTGAAAAAGAAGTAATCGAAAAAGAAGTCGTTCAAAAAATAGATTTACAAACCATCGAATTAATAGAAGCTACAATCGAAGCCATTTGCGACGACGATGGTTGGGCATTCCTTGGAGATGTTGGAAACCTTATCGTAAAGAAAAAGCCAGAGTTTGATCCAAGAAATTATGGTTTCAACAAATTAACTCCAATGCTAAAATCCCTAACCGACATCCTTGAAATCGACGAAAGAGATTCTGACAAAAAAGGAATCAAACACGTATTTGTGAGATTAAGGTTTAGTTGAAACTTGTATTACAATTGGAATTTAATAAAGAAAAAACTATTCCTCATTACAATAAACACTTTTTTTAACAAAAACATTTTACATTTGAGTTGCTAGTCCTTCTGAAAACGTTCATAAACATAAATCTGACTTTAGCACACTTGAAAAAGCACAATTTTTAGAATCTATATATTTACAATATGAGCCTAAACAAGAAAATTCTAAAAACAAAATGACTTCTTTAAAAATAGTTGTAGTCTTAAAAAAATGATTTAACAAAAGTTTAGTTAAAAGAGAAATACAATTGTTTTAGCTTTGTAAATAAGTTTTTTTTAATGAAAAAATACCACTTCATATTAATTCTATTTATGGGCATGTTTTTTATGCCTATTAGCAGTTATGCTTGTGGTGGCTGTTCTGAAAAACAAACTTCTAAAAAAGAAATAGGATCTAAACCAGAAAATAATAATTGTTGCGATAGTGGCAGTAATTCTAAAACAAAAAATCACAAAGGTTGCGGCGGAAAATGTGGGCGTTCAAAATGTACCTGCCCATCTGTAATTAATGCTTTTACCTTTACCTCCGAATTTAATTTGAAGAACATTACTATTAATTTTTCTTTCGATAAAGAAAAATACTTTAATGCCAAAACCTTTATTTCTAAAGGTTTCTATTCCCTTTGGCTAATACCAAAAATAAGCTAAAACCAACTTTTGACAGCCATAAATGTGTCAAATCTTGAAGCATAAATTGCTTTAAAATCATTTTTTATCGATTAATGACAATGCCAAAACCAGAGCAGTACATGCTACTTTTTTGACTTTGCATAACTAATTCAATATAATATAATAATCCGTAACAATGAACTCATTAAATAAAATAATGGTCGCAATTTTAATATTGCTATCAGGAATCACAAGCGCACAAATAAAAAATCCTAAAACCGAAACCGTTAAAGTATTCGGAAACTGCGGTATGTGCAAAACCAAAATTGAAAAAGCAGGAAACATAAAAAATACTGCTAAGGTAGTTTGGGAAATTGATAGCGAAATGGCGACTCTAACCTATGACCAAAGCAAAACCAATCAGGATGAGATACTGAAACGTATTGCACTAGCTGGATATGATAGCGATAAATTCCTTGCTCCAGATACTGCTTATTCCAACTTACCTGGTTGTTGTCAATATGACCGTGAAGCAAAAGTTTCTGTAAAAAACAAAACCAAAGTTGAAGAGGTTGAAACAGAAACCACAAACACTGTAGCTGTAGAAACGAATCAAATTAAAGCGGTTTATGATAATTATTTTTTATTAAAGGACGCGTTAGTAAAATCAGATAGTAAAACAGCTGCTAGTAAAGCCAATGAATTGTTAACTGCAATACAAACTGTAAAAATGGAAACTTTGACAATGGATGTTCACATGGTTTGGATGAAAGCTTTCAATGATCTAAAAGCTAATGTGAAAATCATTTCAGAAACACAAGAAATCAAAAAACAAAGAGAAGCGTTCAAATCTGTATCAAAGAGTATCTATGAAATAATCAAAGTTTCTAAACCAACAGAAGCGGTGTATTATCAATACTGCCCAATGCAGGATGCCAATTGGTTAAGTAAAGAAAACACAGTTAAAAATCCTTATTACGGGTCACAAATGTTAACATGTGGTAAAACAATAGAAACAATTAAATAAAATAATTAAACTAATAATAAAATGAAAACAATAAAATTAAATACTCTTTATGCTTTAGCAATGCTCACAATTGCAGCTTTTTTCACAACATCTTGCTCAAAAGATAGTAATGCAAACACACCAACCGCAATAAATGTAGATTATCCTGCAGCTTATGTTGTAAATGGACAAGATGCGACTGTTTCAGTAATCAAACTAGCAACTGGTGAAGTAACAGGAACAATTTCATTTCCATCTTCTGCTATGGTTACTTGGCCACATCATATAGCATACCATCAAGGAAACTTAACATTAGGAGTTCCTGGAATGGATTTTAGTGCTGGTCATACATCAATAGGAACAATGCCAGGCAAAATGCTTATTCTAAATGCTACTACTGGCGCAATTATGGAAAATATGGATTTGCCAGTAATGAACCACAATACCATCTATTCTCCAAATGGTAATGAAATTTGGGTGCCACAAATGGGTATGAATGGAAAAGTATTGGTTTACAATGCTTCAACTTACGCTTTAATGAATACAATTACTGTTGGAATGATGCCTGCTGAATTAACATTCTCTTCTGATGGAACAAAAGCGTATGTTGCCAATGGTGATGATGATACAGTAACCATAATTAATGTCGCTACAAAAGCCGTGATAACTACTGTTGTTGTTGGAAATAACCCAGTGGGTGCTTGGACAGGAAGTAACGGACAAATGTTTGTAGATAACGAAGACGGACAATCAATTTCTGTAATTAATGTAGCAACTAACGCGGTTGACCAAACGATTGCTTTAGGATTCATGCCCGGTATTGCAGCACATAACAGTGTTAAAAATGAATTATGGGTTACTGATCCTATGAATTCTAAGGTACATTATTATACTTGGGATACAGGCATGGGAATGTGGATGGATGCAGGAGTAATCACTGCCGGTGATGGTGCTCATGCAATAGCTTTTACTACAGATGGAAATACAGCTTATGTAACCAACCAAATGGCAAAATCAGTTTCAGTACTAAATGTTGCTAATCACACGGTTATCAAAACAATAACCGTGGGTAACAAACCTAACGGAATTGTTTTAAAAATGTAATGAGTTTATAAGGCGGAGCATTTAATGTTTCGCCTTTTTAAAATCTTGCAAAGCAAACCCAAAAATATGGAACTCTAACAAACTGTTAGACTGGAAATTTGAAAAAAAAATGATGATACATACTTATAACATTACAGGAATGACTTGCGATGGTTGTCGTACTAAAGTCGAAAAAACATTGAACGCTATTGAGGGCGTTGAAGCTTCAGTTTCATTAAAACCACCAACAGCATCTATAACTATGGAAAAGCATATTCCAACAACGCAATTGCAAGAGGTATTAACCGCCGTTGGAAAATACACCATAGAAATGACTAATGAAAAAAGTAAACAGCAACCATCTTCAAATCAAACTCCTGCAAAACCCTGTTGCTCGACACCTTCTCGCAATGATAAAAAAGTAATAAAAACAAATAGTAATGCTAATGGCAAATACTATTGCCCCATGCACTGCGAAGGCGAAAAAGTCTATGACAAAGCAAGCGACTGCCCTGTTTGTGGAATGGATTTGGTCAAAGCACCTGACTTAACTGTTACAAAAACCTTATATACTTGCCCAATGCACCCCGAAGTAATTAGTGAAACTCCGGGATCATGCCCTATTTGCGGAATGGATTTAGTACCAACGAATCCAACTGAATCCGAAGAACAAAAAACGTATAAAGATTTGCTAAAGAAAATGAAAGTAGCAGTAGTTTTCACAGTTCCTATTTTCGCTATTGCAATGATGGAAATGGCAAAAAACAATCCGTTATTCAAAATATTGGATGCCTCTAAATGGAATTGGATACAACTACTACTATCACTTCCTGTTGTTTTTTATGCCGGTTGGATTTTCTTTGTTCGTGCATGGAAATCAATTATTACCTGGAACTTGAACATGTTCACGCTTATCGGAATCGGAACTGGGGTGGCTTTCTTATTCAGTTTGGTTGGTATGTTTTTTCCAGATATTTTCCCATCTGAATTTAAAACTGAACACGGAACAGTTTTATTATACTTCGAAGCGACAACTGTAATTCTGACTTTAGTTTTGTTAGGGCAACTATTGGAAGCCAGGGCACATAATCAAACCAATGGAGCTATCAAAGAATTATTAAAACTAGCACCAACCGAAGCTATATTGGTTATTGACGGAATTGATAAAGTAATCTCAATCCATGACATCAAGAAAGGAGATTTATTAAGAGTAAAACCTGGAGATAAAATTCCTGTTGATGGAAGAATAACCGATGGCGAAAGTAGTATTGATGAAGCAATGATTACTGGAGAACCAATTCCAGTTGACAAAAAGAAAGATGACAAGGTAATTGCAGGAACTATCAATGGTAACAATTCCTTCGTAATGATTGCCGAAAAAGTAGGTTCAGAAACCTTGCTTTCTCAAATCGTCAAAATGGTAAATGATGCTTCTCGATCAAGAGCGCCAATTCAAAAATTAGCCGACAGCATTGCCAAGTATTTTGTGCCGATAGTAGTAATCACGTCTGTTCTAACTTTTTTTATTTGGGCTAAGCTTGGTCCAGAACCAGCATTGGTATATGGTTTTATAAATGGTATTGCCGTTTTAATTATTGCCTGTCCGTGTGCGTTAGGATTGGCAACACCAATGTCGGTAATGGTGGGTGTTGGCAAAGGTGCACAATCAGGTGTATTAATAAAAAATGCTGAAGCTTTAGAAAATATGAATAAGGTAAATGTTCTAATCATTGACAAAACAGGAACAATAACCGAAGGCAAACCATCTGTCGAAAAAATTTATTCGTCCAATAACAACGATGATGAACTATTACAAAGTATAGCATCCTTAAACCAATATAGCGAACATCCATTGGCACAAGCTGTTGTAAATTATACTAAGACGAAATCCATTTCATTAATTGAAGTAAAAGATTTTGAAGCCCTGGCAGGAAAAGGAGTTACTGGTACTGTGACCAATAAAAAAATAGCGTTAGGAAATAAAAAACTTATGGAGCAGTTCAAAGTAGTATTTAGCGTTGACATCGAAAATAAAATCATTGCAGAACAAAAACTTGGAAAAACAGTGTCATACATTTCAGTTGATGGAGTTGCAGTAGGTTATGTTTCAATTTTTGATGCTATAAAAGAATCAAGCACAGCAGCTATTAAAGAATTAATGCGACAAGGTGTTGAAATAATTATGCTTACCGGAGACAATGAAAACACAGCCAAAGCGGTTGCTGATGAATTGGAACTTACATCTTACAAAGCGGGGTGTCTTCCAGAAGACAAACTCAAAGAAATTAAACAATTACAAGCGGAAGGAAAAATTGTAGCAATGGCAGGTGATGGAATTAATGATGCGCCTGCATTGGCACAAGCCGATATAGGAATTGCAATGGGAACAGGAACAGATGTAGCTATTGAAAGTGCTAAAATTACATTGGTTAAAGGCGATTTACAAGGAATTGTTAAAGCTAAAAATTTAAGCCATGCCGTAATGAGAAACATCAAGCAAAACTTATTCTTTGCTTTCTTCTATAATGTTTTAGGAGTTCCAATAGCAGCAGGTGTCCTATATCCATTTTTTGGAATTTTATTATCACCAATGATTGCAGCTTTAGCGATGTCGTTTAGTTCCGTATCAGTAATTGTGAATGCATTACGATTACGAAATTTAAATCTTTAACATTCAAATCGTAAATCAAAAGTTATCACTTATAGCACTACTTAAAATATTACTTAAAATACTACTTATAACAATAAGTGCATCAGCTCAAAAAGACCTATTTCAATTTTCAAAACAAGAGTGTTTTCAAGAAAAATGAAAGCGTTTTACATACTAAAAATGGTGGTTTAGTTTGAACGTCCGTATTGACTTTTTTAATCATCAGGTGCAGTAAATCCAGTAGTCCGCACGAAGTAAGTATTTTACCGCGGTAAGTTTACAAAGTTACCGCGGTAAATTAAGTAAGTTACCGCGGTAGTTTATCTAAGTTACCGCGGTAAATTAAATAAGTTACCGTAGTAACTTAAATAGATAGTCAGGACAAACAAATATATTAGTCTTGACCAACTAAAAATAATACCTTTATGGAATGAGATTTTCTCATTTAATATTATTTCAGTTAAGAAATAGCATCAATTACTTCTTGCGAAACAATCTTTACAGTAATAAATAATTCAAAACAAAAACCATTTAGAATTGGCTTTGCAAACTACACAAGCTGATAATTATTAATTCATATTACATGAACACAAGAATAATCTGATTACTTTTGCAGAAAATATATTTAAATTGAATCTGAAACAATACACGAAGGAGTTTTCTTATAACTTAAAATTAGCCTATCCCGTAATTCTTGGGATGTTAGGACATACATTAATTGCAATTGTTGATAATATTATGGTTGGTAATCTTGGTTCTACTGAGTTGGCTGCCGTTTCGTTGGGAAGTAGTTTTGTTTTTATCGGAATGTCAATTGGAATTGGATTTTCAACAGCAATAACACCTTTAGTTTCAGAAGCCGATGCCGAAAAGAATGATAAGAAAATCCGTTCTGTTTTTCATCACGGTTTATTATCCTGTACCGTTTTAGGGGTTGTTTTATTTATTATGATAGTTTTGGCTAAGCCAATAATGCTCTTAATGCACCAACCGAAAGAAGTTGTCGATTTAGCAGCTCCTTATATTGATTGGGTTGCATTTTCATTAATTCCAGTGATAATTTTCCAAGGATACAAGCAGTTTGCCGATGGCTTATCAAGAACCAAATATTCTATGTACGCAATTTTATTGGCTAATATCGTTCACATTTTCTTTAATTACATGTTGATTTATGGTATCTGGATTTTTCCCAAATTAGGAATTTTAGGTGCTGCATTAGGAACAGTAATTTCCAGAATTATGATGGTCGTTTTTATGCATTTTATAATGCGAAATAACATCCAACTCAAGCCTTATTTCAAGAATTTTAGCTTTAGAGAAATTAAGAAATCAATGCTCAGGAAAATAGCCAGTTTAGGAATTCCTTCTGCAATGCAAATGCTCTTTGAAGTCGCTTTATTTACGGCAGCAATTTGGCTTTCAGGATCAATTGGCAAAACCAGTCAAGCCGCAAATCAAATTGCGCTGACACTTGCCACAACTACTTTTATGTTTGCAATGGGACTTAGTGTTGCCGCAACGATTCGTGTGGGCAATCAAAAAGGCTTAATGGATTATAAAAAATTAATTGTTGTTGCGAGATCGGTATTCTTATTGGCAATTATTGTTGAAACGTTATTTGGTATCTTATTTGTAATTCTACATAATTTTCTGCCTCATTTATTTCTAAATATGAACAACGTTTCGCAAGTTATTGAGAACAAAGAAGTGATTTTTATTGCTTCAAAACTACTTTTAGTAGCTGCTGTTTTTCAAATTTCTGATGGAGTTCAGGTTGTGGTTTTAGGAGCTTTGCGGGGTTTGCAAGATGTAAAAGTGCCCATGTATATTACGTTTATTGCCTATTGGATAGTTGGTTTTCCGACTTCTTATTACTTAGGAAAATACACCGATTTAGGAGCTGTTGGAATTTGGATTGGACTTTTGGCAGGGTTAACAACTGCCGCTTTATTTTTGTATATTCGCTTTCATAAATTAACAAACAAACAAGTTCTCAGAAACTTGTAATTAAAATCGTAAAAAATGGTAATATTCTCAGTAATTATTGGAATTGTTTTGTTTTTGATTGGTTCAACCCTTAAAAACAATGCCTCGCCTTTAACAAAATTCGCAGGTTTATTTAAAATCGGAGCCGTCTTTGTTATCGCAATTGGATTATTTTCTTCTATGTTCAAGCAAATTGATGCCGGAAAAGTAGGCGTTCAGTCTCTTTACGGAAATGTACAATCTGATATATTAGAAAGTGGCTTACATATAATAAATCCATTATTAGATATTACCGAATTTGATATTCAAACCCAAAATTACACCATGTCGGCGATACATTCTGAAGGTGCTCAAGAAGGCGATGATGCCATTCGTGTTTTGTCAAATGACGGATTGGAAGTGGTAATAGATTTAACAGTTTTGTACCGTATTTCACCATCCGATGCACCTAAAATTTTCAAACAAATTGGAGTAAATTTTTCAGATAAAATTGTTCGTCCTGTAACAAGAACTCGTATTCGTGATAATGCAGTTTATTATGATGCAGTTGCTTTGTATTCCACGAAAAGAAATGAATTCCAACAACGAATTTTCAAGAGTATAGAAGATGATTTCAAAAAAAGAGGGCTTGTTTTAGAGCAATTGTTAATTAGAAATATCAATCTTCCTGCTTCTGTAAAACTGTCAATTGAAAGTAAAATCAATGCAGAACAAGATGCTCAAAAAATGACATTCGTACTTCAGAAAGAAAAACAAGAAGCAGAACGTAAACGTGTAGAAGCACAAGGTATCGCTGATTACCAACGTATTATATCGATGGGATTAACAGACAAACAATTGCAATACGAACAAATAAAAGCACAAAAAGAATTGGCAGCCTCTCCAAACACAAAAATCATTTTTATGAACGGAAAAGGAAATACGCCGGTGATTTTATCAGATAAATAGTTTTTAAAAGTTAATTTGGTTATTCATTCCCTCGGATTTATAATAACCAAATTAACGAATAACCAAATTAACAACAAATATGGAATTACCAAAATTTTTACTTGGAGACAATACCGATTTTCCTGAAGATATTTTCATTATTCACATGGATTATCCAAGATTTATAATCAATCTAAAAGACGATGAAGTTGAATTCATTGAAGAAGCCGAAGACCTTGACGAAGCAGAACTTAATGCAGAAATGGAAGGGCTAATTGAACTTGCCAATGCGTTTTATGATCGTGAAATGGAACGCTACGAAAAGGAATAAAAAAAACCAATCATTATTTAGCGATTACAAAGAAGAAATTCATTTGTAATCGCTTTTTTATTGAACAAATTTGATACATTTTACATTAGTAACAATAATAAATAGCCATTCCAAACACCCAAAAAAGGATTTTTTCTATTAATTTAACGTTAACATTATAGCTGTAAAGTCAACATCTACAAGGAAAGAAGGCGGTACTCAATAATTAATGAGGATTATGTAAAAATAAAGTGTACCTTTGCACCCATTAAAAATCACAGATGGAATCTATTAGAAACATTGCAATTATTGCCCACGTCGATCACGGTAAAACAACTTTGGTTGATAAAATTATGTATCACTGTCAGTTATTTCGTGACAACGAAAACACAGGTGATCTTATCCTTGACAACAACGACTTAGAGCGTGAAAGAGGTATTACCATTACTTCAAAAAATGTTTCTGTAGTTTACAAAGGAACAAAAATCAACATTATCGATACTCCTGGTCACGCCGATTTTGGTGGTGAAGTAGAACGTGTATTGAATATGGCTGATGGAGTTTGTTTGCTAGTTGATGCTTTTGAAGGACCAATGCCACAAACACGTTTTGTATTACAAAAAGCACTTGACTTAGGTTTAAAACCTTGCGTTGTAATCAATAAAGTAGATAAAGAAAACTGTACTCCTGAAGAAGTTCATGAAAAAGTTTTCGACTTAATGTATGAATTAGGTGCAGAAGAGTGGCAGTTGGATTTCCCAACAGTTTACGGTTCTGCTAAAAATAACTGGATGTCAGATCATTGGGAAAACGTAACTGATAATGTGGAAGCATTATTGGATATGGTTATAGAAAATGTACCCCCTCCTAAAGTTTCTGAAGGAACACCACAAATGTTAATTACTTCATTAGACTTCTCAGCGTTTACAGGTCGTATCGCTATTGGTCGTTTGGAAAGAGGTGTTTTGAAAGAAGGAATGCCAATTTCTTTATGTAAAAGAGATGGTGTAATAATGAAATCACGTATCAAAGAATTACATACTTTTGAAGGATTAGGTCGTAAAAAAGTTCAAGAAGTAGTTGCTGGAGATATATGTGCAATTGTTGGAGTTGAAGGTTTTGAAATTGGTGATACAATCGCTGACATTGATAATCCAGAAGCGTTACAAACTATTGCTATTGACGAGCCTACAATGAGTATGTTGTTTACAATTAATGACTCTCCTTTCTTTGGTAAAGAGGGTAAATTTGTAACTTCTCGTCATATTAGAGATCGTTTGACAAAAGAATTAGAGAAAAACTTAGCGATGAAGTTAGGTGAAACTGATTCAGCTGATAAATTCATGGTTTTTGGTCGTGGTGTACTTCACTTGTCTGTTCTTATTGAAACAATGAGAAGAGAAGGATATGAATTACAAATCGGTCAACCACAAGTTATCATCAAAGAAATTGATGGTAAAAAATGTGAGCCAATTGAGGAGTTAACCATTGATTTACCAGAATCACTTTCAGGAAGAGCGGTAGAGTTTGTAACTTTACGTAAAGGTGAAATGTTGAGTATGGAAACTAAAGGGGAACGTATGATAATAAAATTCAATATTCCATCTCGTGGAATTATTGGATTGCGTAACCAATTGTTAACTGCAACTGCTGGTGAAGCAATTATGGCACACCGTTTTATAGGATATGAGCCTTACAAAGGAGAAATTTCTGGACGTAACAAAGGGTCATTAATTTCTATGGAGAAAGGAAAAGCGATTCCTTATTCTATCGATAAATTGCAAGATCGTGGTAAGTTTTTTGTTGAACCAAATGCTGAAATTTACGAAGGTCAAGTAATTGGAGAAAATTCTCGTGGTGATGATATGTGTGTAAACGTAACCAAAGAGAAAAAACAATCGAATGTACGTTCTTCTGGAAATGATGAAAAAGCAAGGATTATTCCTCCGATTATTTTCTCATTAGAAGAAGCGTTAGAGTACATTCAAAAAGATGAATATGTTGAGGTTACACCAAAATCTATTCGTTTGAGAAAAATATATTTGACAGAAACGGATAGAAAAAGATTCAAAATCTAATTTTATTTATTTTTATAGAGAAAAGCCGTTCGAAAGAACGGCTTTTTTTATGAGTATATTCAAAATGAAAAGGGCAAACCGATTTCAGTTTGCCCTTTTTTTACTTTAAAAACGATTAAAATTCTATTTAAAATAGGAAAATGATTCGTTATTTTCGATTTTCAGTAAACTCTCGTAAATCAATTTAATCACATTTTCAACGTCTTCACGATGCACCATTTCCACAGTGGTATGCATGTATCGCAAAGGAAGTGAAATTAATGCCGACGCAACTCCACCATTGCTATACGCAAAAGCATCGGTATCAGTACCTGTAACTCGTGACGATGCCAATCTTTGAAACGGAATTTCATTTGCCAAAGCAGCATCTAAAATCAATTCTCTTAAATTATTTTGGACTGCCGGCGCATACGTAATAACGGGACCTTTCCCAATTTTAATCTCACCTTCAATTTTCATATCAATCATTGGCGTTGAGGTATCGTGGCAAACATCAGTTACAATTGCAACGTTTGGTTTGATAGTTTTCGTAATCATTTCAGCACCACGCAAACCAACTTCCTCTTGAACAGAATTGGTGATGTACAATCCAAAAGGCAATTTCACTTTGTTTTCGTGAAGCAAACGAGCGACTTCGGCAATCATAAAACCGCCCATTCTGTTGTCAATTGCACGGCAAACGAATTTATTTTCGTTCATAATCATAAACTCATCAGGATACGTAATTACGCAACCCACGTGAATTCCCATTTTTTCAACAGCCGCTTTATTATCGCAACCAGTATCAATAAATAGGTTGCTTATTTTTGGATTTTCCTCTTTGTCTCGATTGCGAGTATGAATGGCTGGCCAACCAAAAACGCCTTTTACAATTCCGTTTTTAGTGTGAATATTAACAATTTTTGAAGGTGCAATTTGATGATCTGAACCTCCATTTCTGATAACATAAATCAATCCGTCTTCGGTAATATAATTCACATACCAAGAAATTTCATCCGAATGACCTTCAATAACCACCTTGTATGGCGCGTCAGGATTGATAACTCCCACAGCAGTCCCGTAGGTGTCCGTAATAAAAGTATCCACGTAGGGTTTCAAATAATCCATCCAAATCTTTTGTCCTTCTGCTTCAAAACCTGTTGGTGAAGCATTATTTAAATACTGCTCTAAAAAAGCAATTGACGTGTCTTTCAATATCGATTTTGCACTCATAAAATATTTTTTTCGCTAATTTATAAATTTGGCATCACACTTGTTATATATAAAGTATATTTTTGACAAATAAATAACGTTTCAAATGAAAATAGTCCACTATATAATTTTTTGCCTCCTACTTTCTTTAAGTTCTTTTGCTCAAGTAGTAAAATTAGACACGCTGAAAGTGCAACAATTTAGCGAAGAAAACGACACTATTCTCAAAGATCCAATCCTTTTGGAAGAAGTTGTAATTCACAAATACAAACTCGATCCTGAAAGCAAAAAACAATTTTTGATTCTTCAAAACCGGGTTTACAAAGTATATCCATTTGCAAAAATTGCTTCCGAAAGATTGACAGGCTTGAATAAAAATATGGCAATTCTCAAAACAAACAGAGATAAAAGGAAGTATTTCAAAATCGTAGAAGACTATATCGAGAATGAATTTACCGATAAACTCAAAAAATTATCTCGCAAACAAGGGCAAATTCTCGTGAAATTAATCTACCGTCAAACTGGTCAAACCACCTTCGATTTAATAAAAGAACACAAAAGCGGCTGGAAAGCATTTTGGTCAAACACCGCCGCCAGATTATTTGATATTAGCCTAAAAACGGGTTACGCACCCTACGAAGTCAACGAAGATTACCTCATAGAAACCATCTTAGAACGCGCCTTCAACAGCGGAAGATTGGTAAAACAAGCTCCTGCAACACCAATTGACTATGATAAATTATCAGATTATTGGTTTGCAAAAGCAAGTGAAGTAACAAAATAAAAAAGTGGTTAGTAGTAATGCTAATTGTATTAATTTAGATGATTTTCTATATATCCAAGCAATGTTTGACATTACACAGCAGGACTAATATAAACTGGGTAATAATATAAATAGTTGTGCGATAATTATTTGTGTGTATTTTTATATTACTTTTGCAAAAAAAATAAAATGAAAAATAGAAAAACTACTTGTAAAGGGTTTATTAATACTGCGAAACCAACAATGCTATTGGCATTTCTTTTAACTATTATTGGCATTAGCAATTTAAGTGCGCAAAATGTAAGTATCCCAAATACTACTTTTAAAAATTGGGTTTTGTCACATGTGCCACACCCTACCAGCACTACCAACATTACGGTTGCCGAAGCAGCAGCTTACACTGGCACAATTATGATAGGAGGTTCAAATATTTCAGATTTAACAGGTATTCAAGCTTTTACCCACATTACATTACTGAACTGCAGCGTTAATAATTTATCTTCATTAAATGTCAGCGGATGTGCTGCTTTAACTACATTATCCTGTACCAATAACAATTTAACAAGCATAACGGTAACGGGATGCCCTGCATTAACCGCAATTTACTGCTCTGCTAATGCCTTGACGGGAATCAATGTAAGTACTAACGCATCGTTATCGTATCTGTATTGTTATGGCAACACTATTACCGCATTAAATCTAAGTAGTAATCCATTGTTGCAATATTTGGATTGTCATGATAATGCTTTGACTAGCCTGAATATACAAAACGGGCATAATGATATACTTTCTATATTTGATGCAACTGCAAACTCTTCTCTTTCCTGCATTAAAGTGGATAATGTTGCTAACGCCAATAGTTATGTTGACTGGAGTAAGGATATTACTGCAAGTTATAGTACTTCTTGCGCTCTTGCTATTGAAGAATTAAGTAATCAGACCCTTGTTGACTATGCCCCTAACCCTTTTTCAGGTAGCTTCAGAATCAATATTAATTCGTTTCTGTTTGATAATGCACTACAAATAATAACTTATGATATGATGGGGAGAGCTATCGAAACCAGAAATGTTGCCAGCACCGATAACAACTTTATAGAAATGGGAAGCAATTATCCGATTGGAATCTACAATATTATTGTTAAGCAGGGCGAAAAAATCGAATCATTTCGCTTGATAAAAAAATAGATAACATATCAATTAACTTTCCTGTTAGATTAAGACACAAATACCCAAACAGTTCTGATATGTTCCATAACGGATAGCATAGATTTTACCCAGATCTGTTATGGGAAACCGAACGTCAAGTTTGACGTCAGAGTAATCTAAAATCCAATCAAACCTTTATATAATGAAGGTTGAATGGATTTCAGGTTAAAAGCCTGAAAATTGGAGTTCAAAGCACCAATTTTGAGGCTTTTGCTTGATATTTCAAGTTAATAACCTCAAATTTCAGGTTAAAAAATCGAAATTTCAAGTTAAAAGCTCGGAATTTCGAGCTATTAGTATCAAAATTCAAGCTAAAAACCTCAAATTATAATCTCAAAGCTTATAATTAATAGCTAAATAGTAAATTTTACTTTCTCGTATCATTTCATTTGTTAAATCAAATTTTTTCTCTAAACTTCAAATACAAGCTAAATTAGTATATCCATTTACGGATTTCGTCATTCATAACAATGACGTTCTAAACGAGGGCGCAGCCAAATAAAAAAAACAATAAAATGTTTCGGGAACGCAATAGTAAGGGCAATTTTTTTATTCCCAATATAATTGCTTACTTTTGATGCTTAAAAAAAAATAGCAAAAATGGCAGCAATAACATTAGGAGGAAATCCAATAAACACAAGCGGTGAGTTACCAAAAGTAGGTTCAAAAGCAATCGATTTTAAATTGGTTAAAGGCGATTTATCAATAGCTACCTTGGCAGATTTTGCAGGAAGCAAATTGGTTTTGAATATTTTTCCAAGCATTGATACAGGAACTTGCGCGACTTCGGTTAGAAAATTCAACGAAAAAGCGAGTGCTTTGGCAAATACAAAAGTGTTGTGCATTTCAAGAGATTTGACGTTTGCACAAAGTCGTTTTTGTGGTGCTGAAGGACTTGAAAACGTAATTAATCTTTCGGATTTTAATACAGGTGCTTTTGGAAAAGACTACGGTTTGGAAATTTCTGATAGCGTTTTGGCGGGTTTACATTCAAGAGTTATCATCGTTATTGATGAAAATGGAGTGATTTCACACACGGAACAAGTTGGGGAAATTGCCAACGAACCTAATTATGATGCGGCTTTGGCAGCACTTTAATATCGATTATGGAATTTCAAAAAGACAATACGTTTTTTACAGGAAGATTTAAAAGCATGGGATTTGCGTTGAAAGGCGCTATCAAATTGATAACAACCGAACACAGTATAATGGTGCAATCATCATTGGCGGTTGGTTTGATTATTGCGGGTTTTTATTTTAATATTTCTCACGAGGAATGGATGTTTCAAACGCTAGCAATTGGCTTGGTTTTGAGCATTGAAGGGTTGAATACTGCAGTAGAAAAAGTAGCTGATTTTATTCATCCTGAGTTTCACCAAAAAATTGGTTTTATAAAAGACATTGCGGCTGGAGCAGTATTTTTTGCAGCAATGACAGCAATTGCAATCGGTTTGATGATTTATTTACCTAAATTTATATAAATAGAATTCTTTGTTTTAATAGAAATTAGCACAATCAAGAATGGCAAAAAAGACACTTACAACAGATAAAAAAGAAGCTAATTCTGAGGATAAAAAACCTTGGAAATTAGGAAGACAATATAAAATCTTATTCGGATTTATATTGATATTATTTTCTGTGGCTTTGCTATTGGCATTTATATCTTTTTTCATTCACGGTCAAGAAGATCAAAGTGCCGTTTCTGAATTGGCAAATCGTTCTAAAACTGTAAATAACTGGTTGGGTAAATTTGGCGCTTTTTTAGCAGATTTGTTCATATACAGAGGTTTTGGTGCCGCTTCTTTCTTGTTTGTAAAATTATTTTTCTTGACAGGAGCTTTCTTAGTGATGGATATTTCATTGAAAAAAATGAAAAATGTATGGTTTTGGGATTTATTTGCAATAGTAATTATTTCCATTTTACTTGGATTTTTCGCAACATCCTTACCAGAATTAGGCGGAACAATTGGTTATGAAATGAACTTGTTTTCCCAAGCTTATATTGGAAAATCGGGAACGCTTTTGGTATTATTATTAGGAATAATTATCTATTTGATATTCAAAATAAAAATATCGCCTGATGCGATAAAATCATTTTTTGAAAGAACTAAAAATGAAATCGATACGGAATTAACACCTGTGAACCGCCCAGTTTCTGAAGGTTTGTATAATTTGGAAGAATTTGCAGTTTCGGAAGAAGAGGAAATTGAAGAACCAATTTTGAAGCCGGCTTCACAATTTGAAATTAATAAAGAAGCGTTGAAACCTACTATTAGCAGTGCTTCGGAAATTAATATGGATCCTGTTTTGAAATCCCCTCTATTTTCGATTACGCCTTCTCAAGAACCAGAAGTTATTTCTGAAGAAGTTTCTGAAATTGAAAGTGAGTTTGTTATTGAAAAAGCACACGAAGAAGATATTGTAGAGGAAAATTTAGCGTCTCGATTGGTGGCTGACTTTGGATTATTTGATCCAACATTAGATTTATCAAACTATAAATTCCCAACATTAGATTTGTTAAAAGAATATTCATCTGGCGGAATTACTATCAATCAGGAAGAATTAGAAGAAAATAAAAATCGAATTTTAGAAACACTTCGCAATTATAAAATTGAGATTGCACAAATAAAAGCAACGGTTGGTCCTTCGGTTACGTTGTATGAAATTGTGCCAGAAGCTGGAATTCGTATTTCAAAAATCAAGAGTTTGGAAGACGATATTGCGTTGTCATTATCGGCTTTAGGAATCCGTATTATTGCACCAATTCCTGGAAAAGGAACTATTGGAATTGAGGTTCCAAACAAGAATCCGACGATGGTTTCTATGAAAAGTGTCATTGGTTCGGCACGTTTTCAAGAGGCCGAAATGGAATTGCCAATTGCTTTGGGGAAAACAATTTCTAATGAAACATTTGTAGTTGATTTGGCTAAAATGCCCCATTTATTGATGGCTGGAGCTACAGGTCAAGGGAAATCTGTTGGTTTGAATGCGGTTTTAACCTCTTTATTATACAAGAAACACCCCGCGGAAGTAAAATTCGTTTTGGTAGACCCAAAGAAAGTGGAATTAACGCTTTTCAATAAAATAGAAAGACATTATTTGGCTAAATTACCCGATTCTGGTGATGCAATTATCACTGATAATGCAAAGGTAGTCAATACGTTAAATTCTCTTTGTGTGGAAATGGACAACCGATATTCTTTATTGAAAGATGCGATGGTTCGAAATATCAAGGAATACAATGATAAATTCAAAGCACGTAAATTAAATCCTGAAAATGGACATCGTTTTTTACCTTATATTGTATTGGTTGTTGATGAATTTGCCGATTTGATTATGACCGCTGGAAAAGAAGTTGAAACACCGATTGCGAGATTGGCACAGTTGGCAAGAGCCATTGGAATTCACTTGATTATTGCAACGCAACGACCTTCAGTAAACGTAATTACAGGTTTGATAAAAGCGAATTTCCCAGCGAGAATAGCGTTTAGAGTAACTTCAAAAATTGATTCTCGAACTATTTTAGATACACAAGGAGCCGATCAATTGATTGGACGAGGCGATATGTTATATACGAATGGAAACGATATTGTGCGAGTGCAATGTGCATTTATTGACACGCCAGAAGTTGAAAAAATCACCGAATTTATTGGTTCACAAAAAGCCTATCCAGATGCCTATTTGCTTCCAGAATTTGTAGGCGATGAAAGTGGCATTAATCTTGATATGGATATTTCCGAGAGAGATTCCTTATTTAGAGAAGCTGCCGAAATCATTGTTACAGCACAGCAAGGTTCTGCATCGCTGTTGCAAAGAAAACTCAAATTAGGCTATAACCGCGCAGGAAGATTAATAGATCAGTTGGAAGCGGCGGGAATTGTTGGTCCGTTTGAAGGTAGTAAAGCACGAAACGTAAACATTTTAGATTTGGCCGCTCTCGATCAATTTTTCAGTAATGAACAAAACTAAATCCTAAAATGAAAATTAATTTATTTCCAATAAAAACAGTGCAATTTAAAACGTGTTTTATGCTTTTGGCAATTGTAATGCTACTTCCTTTTGGTGTTCAATCGCAAGACAAAAAAGCGAAAGCATTGTTAGACGTAGTGACCTCAAAAATCAAAGGATATGACAATATTATCATTGATTTTAAATATTCTTTAAATAATTTAAAAGAGAATATCAATCAGGAAAGTAAGGGAAATGTAACGATGAAAGGCAATATGTATGTATTGAATTTAATGGGTGTAACGAAAATGTTTGACGGAAAAAAGACTTTTACTATCAACCCTGAAGACGAAGAAGTTTCGATTTCTAAGTTGAATGAGAAAGACGATAATGCCATTACACCTTCAAAAATGCTTACATTTTTCAATACAGGATACAAGTTCAATTGGGATATTTTGCAGAATGTTAAAGGTCGCAAAATTCAATATATTAAATTGACGCCCAATAGTTCTAAAGACCAACGCAAAGAAATCCTTTTAGGAATTGATATTCAAACCAAAAACATCTATAATTTAATTGAGGTTGGAAAGAATGGAACCAAAACGACTTTGACTGTTAATTCTTTCAAAACCAACCAACCGTTATCAAAGAATCAATTTATCTTTGACGCAAGTAAGTACCCAAAATACTACATCAATAAATTAGATTAATTTGAAGATTCTTGACAAATACATTCTAAAAACTTTCACAATTACATTTACTACGGTATTTGTAATTTTGTTTTTTATATTCATCCTTCAAACGATTTGGCTTTTTATCTATGATTTAGCGGGTCGCGATTTGGATTTGATGCTGATTGTCAAATTCTTACTTTTTGGAATGCCGCGAATTATTCCATTGGTATTGCCACTTTCGGTTTTGTTGGCTTCGATAATGACATTTGGAAATTTGGCTGAAAACTATGAATTTGCAGCAATGAAATCGGCTGGAATATCGTTGCAACGGGCAATGAAAAGTTTAACAATATTCATATTATTTCTGAGTGTATTAGCTTTTGTATTTGCCAATAATGTAATTCCGTATGCCGAATATAAATTCATCAATTTCAGAAAAAACATAGCACAAAGAAAGCCAGCAATGGCAATTGCCGAAGGTCAGTTCAGTGAAATTGGGTATTATACTATTAAGGTTGATAAAAAATCGGGAGAAAACGGAAACCATCTTACAGGAATTACGATTCATAAAAAATCATTGCGTGGCGATGGCGTTCGTACCGTTATTAAAGCTAAAGATGGCGATTTGATTAGTAATGAAAATTCCAATATCTTAAAATTGGTATTGAATGATGGCTATTATTATGAAGATTTAATTCCAAAGAAATATGAAGATCGTGACAAAATTCCATTTGCGAAAGCTTCCTTCAAAAAAGATGTAATCAATTTGGATTTATCAATATTAAATGGTGATCAAAACGATCAAAAAATTACCAACACCACTACGATGTTAAATATGAATGAATTGAATTACACGATAGATTCTTTGCATAAAATTTACAATCGTGATTTAGTTTCATTTGCCGAAAATATTCACCAGCGAACGGGAATAATGAATGTTAATAAAGCTATTTTACCGCTGAAAAAAGATACTATAAAAGCGGATTTACTTTCACTTATAAGCGACGACGAAAAGCTTCAAATTCTTCAATATGCTTCAAGTAATGTAGCGAGTACGATTTTTTCAATTGATAGTTCAAAAGACGAATTACTTAATAAGCAAAAAATAATAAACAGCCATTATAATGCTTTATATGATAAATTTGTAGTTGCATTTGCTTGTTTGATGATGTTTTTTATCGGAGCACCTTTGGGAGCAATTATCAGAAAAGGGGGCATTGGACTTCCAATTGTATTTGCAGTTTTGATATTTATTACCTTTAACTTTATCAATACTTTTGGTAAAAGATTAGCAGACGAAGATGGTATTTCCCCATTTTTAGGATCCTGGATGT
The DNA here is from genome assembly GCA_947466955.1 of Bacteroidota bacterium. Lineage (GTDB taxonomy): Bacteria > Bacteroidota > Bacteroidia > Flavobacteriales > Flavobacteriaceae > Flavobacterium. The sequence goes on along the minus strand of CANIFM010000001.1, from coordinate 37,608 downwards.
CGTCAATTATTTTGACACCAATGGCACTATTATTAACTTACAGAGCTACAAATGACATTGGATTAATCAATATCGATAGTATATTACAGCCTTTTCAAAAATTATTTCAAAAATTATTTCCATCACAAAATTAAATCAAATGTCAATTTCAACATTCAAATTAAATACAATAGAAGAAGCCATTGAGGATATTCGTCAAGGCAAAATCATTATTGTGGTTGATGATGAAGATCGGGAAAACGAAGGTGATTTCTTGGCTGCTGCCGAAAAAGTAACGCCAGAAATGATAAATTTTATGGCTACGCACGGACGAGGATTGATTTGCGCCCCTTTAACCGAAAGCCGTTGTAAGGAATTAGGATTGCACGTAATGGTAAATAACAATACCGATCCAATGGAAACGGCATTTACGGTTTCTGTAGATTTGCGTGGCAATGGAGTAACAACCGGAATTTCCGCATCTGACAGAGCGAAAACAATTTTATCATTGGTAGATTCTGAAACCAAACCGCACGAATTAGCACGTCCAGGACATATTTTCCCATTGATAGCAAAGCAAGGAGGCGTTTTAAGAAGAACAGGACATACAGAAGCAGCGATAGATTTTGCTCGTTTGGCAGGTTTCAAATCGGCAGGAGTAATTGTAGAAATTATGAATGAAGATGGAACTATGGCGCGTTTGCCGCAATTAGTGGAAGTGGCTAAGAAATTTGATTTGAAATTAGTTTCTATTGAAGATTTGGTTGCTTATAGAATGCTTCACGACAGCTTGATTGTTAAAAAAGAGGATTTTGATGTTGAGACTCGTTTCGGAACTTTTAGGCTTAGAGCTTATCTTCAAACTACAAATAAGCAAGTTCATATTGCGTTGTCAAAGGGGACTTGGAATTTGGGAGATTCAATTTTGACACGTATAAATTCAACGCAGATGAACAGTGATGTTTTGGGTACTTTAACGAACAATACCGATAAAAACTTAGATGATATTTTCAATTTGATAAATACAAATGGCAAGGGTGCGATTTTGTTTATCAATCAAGAATTGCAATCAAATAATTTATTAAATCGCATTAGTGAATTGAAAGCATTGCAATTGCAGGGTGAAATGAAAGCGCCTTCCATTAAAATGGATGCTAAAGATTTTGGAATTGGCGCACAGATACTTCACGACATTGACATTTCTAACATCCGATTAATATCCAATTCGGAACAAATGAAGCGTGTTGGAATGATTGGTTATGGTTTAGAAATATCGGAATATGTAAAATATTAAGAGTATTTATTTAATTACAAAGTCAATTAAATCCGACTTAAACCTAAGGGAATGAAATGATTAAAAATTAAGATGATTTTTTTCTAAATATTTTGAAATAAATGTTTTAAAAATCAAAAAAGGTTCCTATATTTGCAACCGCATTGAGAAAATGATATGCGTCTTATTGGAGAAATGGCAGAGCGGTCGAATGCGGCAGTCTTGAAAACTGTTGACTGTAACAGGTCCGGGGGTTCGAATCCCTCTTTCTCCGCCAGTTGTTTCACAAAAACCTCTAAAACCCCCTAAATCTAACGATTTAAGGGGTTTTTTTATTTCCCCATATATCAAATTTATACATAGTTTCTCATAGTTGAAGGGGCACAATTCGGGGTACATAAATAATTTTAAAATTATGTACCCCTATCTGTCAAACCCCTTTTAAAATAAGGGGTTCATCTAATGGACATCTTGTTTTGTGTTAATAGTATTATTAATTTTCTATTAACTTAAAGGTTACCAATTATGAGTGCAACAATTTCAATTCTCTTTTATCTAAAAAGAGCTAAGGTTAACAGCCAAGGGCTAACACCTATTTTTCAGAGAATCACAATCGATGGTAAACGTTTAGACAACAGTACTGGAAAGTACATTGACCCTACTAAATGGTCGCCAGTTTTGTCGAAAATGAAGGGCGTTTCCGAAGAAGCTCGAACAATTAATGGACATCTTGAAAATTTAAAAGCTTTAGTTTTAAAATCCGAAAGCAATTTATTGAAAAAAGATATTCCTATAAACGACGAAACATTTAAAAATGAAATGTTTGGCACCAAAGAACGTCGAAGAATGCTCGTACCTATTTTTGAAGAACACAATCGAAAAATCAAAGAACTTTTAGGAACCGAGTACGCACCAGGGACATTAGAACGATACAGAACTTCACTAAAACACACACAAGATTTTATCTTCTGGAAGTACAAAATATCGGATATTAATATTGATAATATAGATCATGCTTTTATCACGGAGTACGAATTTTATTTAAGAAGTGTGAGAAAATGCAATAACAATACCGCAGTTAAATATGTAAAAAACTTTCACAAAGTCATAAACATTTGCTTGGCCAACGGTTGGCTAATAAAAGACCCTTTTGCAAATTACAAATCAAAAATCAAAGAAGTTATCCGCGAATATTTGAGTACTGAAGAAATCGAAACGATGATGAATAAAAAATTTGTTTCTAATCGTCTGGAAATTGTTCGCGACATATTTGTTTTTAGCTGCTTCACAGGGTTAGCTTATATTGATGTAAAACAACTTACACCAAATCACATTAGTTTTGGTATCGATGGAGATAAATGGATTTTCAAAAACAGACAGAAAACAGACACAGCTTCCAAAATACCTTTGTTACCAATCGCACTTTCGATAGTCAATAAATACGCCTCCCATCCAATCTGCTTAAACGAGGACCGACTTCTCCCAATACTAAGCAATCAAAAAATGAACGCCTACCTAAAGGAAATAGCGGATGTTTGTGGCATCAATAAAGAATTGACTTTCCACATTGCCCGGCATACATTTGCAACCACTGTAACGCTCTCAAATGGCGTTCCAATTGAAACCGTTAGCAAGATGTTAGGACATACGAATCTTAAAACTACCCAACATTACGCCAAGATTTTAGATATTAAAATCAGTAACGATATGATGCTGCTAAAAGAAAAATTCAAAATCAATACGCCAATCATTGAAACCAAATCAATAAGCTAAAATCGCATTTTTTTTAAGATTTATTAATGCAATTATAAAAATCCCTCTTTATAATTGTAGTCCTTTTTATTACAATTTAGTAGGCGTGCATAATATATTTTATCACTATTGATATATAATGTTAATATTTGTTTAACTTGCTGACTTCAAAAGGATATATATCTAACTTTTTTTGTTGAAGTCAATTCATTGTTGATAAAGCACCTATAAGCCAAATAAATATTGTTTTTTAATCGGTCGATTAAGTTACATAATTTCTAAATCAGGGACAATGAAACAGAATTACACGCTTGAAGTTTACGATTCGCTTTTCAATGAAATTAAACACTCCAGAAAAACCAATCAAAAAGAGGTAATCTCTTTTCTAAAACTATGCTCCGACGAAAGCCACCACCTGCACGAGGTCAATTTCTTTAAATCAGATGGACTTGTAAACTATGTTATCAAAGACAAAATCCATAACCTTCACCATAAGGCTCCCGATTATCATCCAACAAATTGCGGTATCAACTCCGAGTTTGAAGAGTTCATTCCTAAAATACTCCAGGATCTAAATATTCAAAATGCAACCACCACTTTCTGCTGGAGTTCCTTCCATGAAAACAATACCTTAATTATTCTTGAACAATGTCCGATTGAAGATATTGCACCCGAAAACCTTTTCTTTCTTTTTTGCTGCCAAAAACTAAAACAGGAGAATAACAAAATCATAAAAATCAATAAAGAAAGGGTATTTAGCCTAAAATCAAAAGGAAGAATCGAGCACTTTATCCAAAGAAAACAACAGGCATTAGAAAATTTATCGCATCGGGTTATTCGCAACATCAATCCTGCAGTAGCAATTGAAATATATAATTTTTCTTCCGAATACAACAAAAGCGACTGCTTAAAAGTAGTTTACATTTATTTGGAAAAACTACTCCAATTCATAGAAATTGAATACTTAAAATACCTCGATATTGAAATCCAAGTTCCCTTCAAAACCTTGCTTGTAAAAGAACTAGAAATTGACAACAAAATGAACTTTGTAAAAACCAAACTTTTAGAAATAAATCTGGACAACCGGCTCTTACAAATTGCGTATCAACCCATTTTAAAAATCACAACTTTCAATATAAATCAACAAATTACCTACAACGAATTCAATTATTATTCAAACTATATCTCCCAAATTTTTAGGTATTTAAATAATGCTACCCAAAGTCCTACATCTGTTGATGTTAAAGAATGGCTTTTGGATCTAAATCTTAATAATCTCGAGTTTTTTGATTACAGTATAGATACTATTCAAGACACTTTAAAGTTCGAAAATTCCGACATAGAAAAAATAAATAAACTCTACCAGCTGCTAAAATATTACAACCAAAGGCAAACTAGAAATTTCATGAAGTTAAGGCAAAATCTACCATCTATAAAACACCAAATTATTAATTGGATTGAAGAAGAAATTGAATATTTAAACAAAAAAAATAGTCTTGAAAAGGGAAATCCATTTCAAATAATACACCAGGAGGGATTTGAAAAAATGAATACTGACTTATCTGTTGCGCAGCTGAGTTATTTCTTTGGGTTACTTTCTCAAATTGGTATTATTAATCCAAAAAGTCAAATCGAATTGTTTCGTTTTATTGCAGCAAATTTCAAAACAAAGTCAACAAATACTATTTCAGAGTCAAGCATAAAAAACAAATTCTATAATGTGGAAGCAACAACTATAAATAAAATTCGTGAAAAAATATTTGAACTTCTAAATCTTACGAAGTTGTAAGACTTCTTTCATTAGGCGCCAGCCGAAACCAACCATTTGTAATAAATCTTCGTTGTCAATTTTAAGTAATAAAGAGACAGTCGATATATGGTGATATTCCATAAATACGGCAAGTTCAGGGGATGCTTGCATTGCTTTTTGCTCTTTCATAATTCACTTTTCTTTTTCGGCTGTTTCTAATTGTAAAACAATCAGAAACAACCAGCGTGGGACATCAATAAATCAGCCACAGAGGTACCGCCAAGCACCCGTTGCACCAATAAACTGAGCCCACGCCTTGCGTGGGCGAACAGTATATTTTCTGGTGCAAGATAAATTTGGCGGTTTCCTGTGGCACAGTAAATAACTTTCGCTACTTATATTTTAAAAGAGTTACCCCTTTTTTTGTTTCAAAAAACAAAGTTAGTCATTATTCAATAAAATACACAAAAACACCCTTATAAAAAAAACTTTTTTGACGTGAATAGCCTATTTTGTTGGCTTTTGTGGGGGGTGGCGCCACCCCCTGACACTGGCGCGGTAGTACTATTATATTTTCCTTTGTCATTCAAATTCTAAAAAGAAAAAGTATGGCTATTCAAGTGGTTACCCAAGACGATTTAATCGAGTTTCGTTTGTTGCTTTTAAAAGATTTAAAAGAAATCTTTAACACCAAAGCAACCCCAGTAAAAAAGTGGCTAAAATCCACTGAAGTAAGAGAAATGCTCAACATTTCTAACGGAACATTACAAAGTTTCCGAATTAAAGGAATTCTATCTTTTACTAAAATTGGAGGCATAAATTACTACGCCCACCATGAAATCGAAAAACTCTTAGAATCCAAAAGCGTAAAAGCGATTCCAACACTTTTCAAATAAATAAATTACGATGAATTACATAAAACAACTCACAGGTTTTTTTGACCGAGTAGTACTCGACCAAAATCTAAATCCAACGCATGTAAGTCTTTACATTGCCTTGTTTCAGTACTGGAACCTCAACCGTTTTCAAAATCCAATTAGCATTACAAGAGACGATATTATGTCAATTAGTAAGATTTGTTCCAAATCAACCTATCACAAATGTATGCGTGATTTACACAACAAAGGCTATGTAATTTACAGCCCATCTTTTAATCCATTTAGAGGCAGTTTAGTCGAAATGTTAGACCTCGTTTTGGCACTAAAAATCATCGAAAAAAAGAACGGAACTAATCCAAAAAACAAACTCGTTAATGGACAAGCTTTGGACAAGCAGAAGACAAGCACTGGACAAGCACTGGGACAGGCACTGGTATCTTCTATAAACATAATAAACAATGCAAACAATGCAAACATTTCAAACTTTGGTAAAAACGAAAAAACACCAAAAAACAACTTGTCCAAAATTGCTACAGCTAAAAATCTTGAAGCTTCCCAAAAAAAGTTGCGCGAAAAAAAGGGTACAGAAATTCAAAACACCATTCCGCCAGAGTGGCAAAATGTGCTTGATTTTTTCATTGAAAAAAACGCAACGGAAACCGATGCACAAAAATTCTTCAACCATTTTGAAAGCAACGGTTGGTTAGTGGGCGGTAAATCAAAAATGAAAGACTGGAAAGCAGCTTCACGAAATTGGCTATTAAACGCCGTGAAATTCCAACAAAACCAACCTCAACCAAACCATTTGCACACTCAAAACCTAAAAAATTATGCTGAACCACTGTAATTTATTGTCCGACACTTACACCATCCAAAACGGCTACAAACACTATGATTTCAAGAAATGCTTGTCTTTCATCGAGAACAAAGGCAAGCAAGATTTCGGTCAAAATTTCAAAATCAAAGAGGAAGATTTGGAAACAATTTTCAAACTTTTAATCTACATGATCAAAGATGAAAATAACGCCTTAAAACTGCAATTAAATTTGTCAAGGGGTATTTTGCTGTCTGGACCAATTGGATGCGGGAAAACCTCCTTAATGCGATTAATTACCCCGTTTGCAAACTCATTTTCAGATTACAAAATCAAAACGTGTAGAGAAATTTCATTTGAGTTTGCCAAAAACGGTTATGAAGCCATAAATTCATACACCACAAAACAGAACAATCAAATCCGTTTAACGGGCTATTGTTTTGATGATTTAGGCACCGAACAACAGATAAAACACTTCGGCAATGACTGCAACGTTATGGCTGAAATTCTAATCACTAGATACGAACAATTCGTAGAAAATAATTCAATAACGCACATCACCACAAACCTTGCAGCTTTTGAAATAGAAAATCACTATGGAAACCGACTTCGTTCCAGGATGCGAAACATGTTCAACCTCATCACATTTAGTCCAAGCAGCTCGGATAAGCGGTAATTTTTTTTAATAAATAAAAATAGCTTGGATTACCTTTAACCGCAAGATAAACCCCTAAATTTAGGGTTTATCTTTAAATGATTAGTAATTAGTTTTCGTCTATTTATTTACTCTTCTAATTCTTCTTCTTCAAAATGACAAAATGGGATAATTGTACTATTCAATATTATTTCTTGACAATTATCTTGTTGAATTAGCAATTCATATTTGAAGTTATCTACTTCTTCAGAATCGAATAGGTTAACTGCTAAAGTTCCTTTTAAAAGAGCTTCGTTTTCGTTTATGAAAATAAATTCATTAAAATCAAATAGAAAATTAAAAGTTTCATTAGAACAAGTAATTTCAGACTCTAATTCACAGGATACAAACCCTTCGTTGGGATAATTCGGATAATTGAAATTTAATGAAATGCTGTTTACACCATCTTCATTCGTTAAATGTAAAACAGCATCTAATTTATGGGGTAAAGAATCAAATATGACAGCTGAACCATCTATAAAATCACCATTTTCTTCAATAAAATCTCGAGTAGTAATTTTATAATAGACAGTCATTTTACCTAAAAGACTATTCACTTGTTGATGATAACTATGAATTAATTTATTTATCTCGTTTATTTTTCGAATTGAAGCAACCCATAATTTTGGCATCGATTTAAAACCATACATTAAACCAGCTAATCCTCCAGTAACTGCTCCAGTGGTATCTGTATCACCACCTAAATTAACTGCTTTTAAAACAGCTTCTTCATAACTATCTGAAGTTAACAAACACCAAATACTGGCTTCCAAAGTTTGAATTACATATCCGCCACTTTGAATTAATTCTTCTTCTAACTCATAAATATTTCCGTTTAGAAGTCTGTCAAAATGAATTAATTCATTACTATAAATTTCGTTTGAAATTAAAAATTCAGAAACCGATTTTTTTAGATTTTCATAAATATCAAATTTGTCTTTTCCTTCCATTAGCTGCAATGCAAATTCTAAGTAATAGAAACAAGCAATAATAGAACGATTATGAGCATGGGTAATGGATGACACTTCTTTTACTAAGTCAAAACGTTTCTTAATAGGTAAATCTTTAAGCAAAATAACTAATGGTAAAATTCTCATTAAGGAACCATTGCCATTATCAATTTCATCTAACCCCCCAGCCAGTGTTGGCTGAACTCCTTTACTTAGATTCATGATGGATTGTCTTGTAGTATTTCCTATGTCGAAAACTTCTCCTGTTGCAGTCCAATAGCCTTCGTTTTTCCATTTGATAAATTTATTGGCTAAATTATGAATATCATATCCTTCAATAATAGACTCCGCTAAACAAAAAGTTAGCGAACTATCATCTGACCAAACTCCAATTCCTTGGTCGTGAACTCCGCCTAATGTCATTTTGGTTACAGGGTTTTCCGTTAAATATTCTCTGTTTTCAAACTCAACTGGAACTCCTAAAGCATCACCAACAGAAACGCCATAAAGTAAGTTTTTTAAATAATTTCTTTTAATTGTATTCATATAGCTATGATTTAATTTGAATAGTTATAGATTATAAAATTCTTAATTTAAGCTAGTTATATTGAAGTCTTTCTATGTTCTGAAGTGAAATCATTTCGCATAGTGATATTATTATCCTTATCCTTTGTTATTTTTTCACCGTACTTATAAAAACCATTGATATATAAGGTTACAATTATGTTTTTTTCTTTCACTTGAAAATCAATATTATTCGAACCAACACAATATCTTCCATCAGACATTTTTCTTCCAATATCTATTTTTACAAGTTGTTCATAATAGAAAAAATAACATCTTCTATTTTTCTTTTCAACTCGTAGAATTTTTTGTGAGTAATCGTAGAAGTCAAATTTTTTCATTAGTTCCTTTTGGTATTTTTCAATTAGAAATATTTTGTTCATATTATATTCTTGTTCATCAACCGAACCCAAATAATTCTTTCTATCTAATAATACTAATATTTCAACGTAATCACCTTCACCTCTTCGATAATAATCGATATCAAAATTTACTTTGATAAAATCTTTTTCAATAGATAAAGTTCCTTTTTTACATTTATATAAAACTTCCTTTTTACTTATAGGATTTGAAGTAAAGGATAATAAAAACAATAATAACGGGGATAAAAATGTAATTCTCATAAACTGTATTTTATTAATAATTAAATTGAAATTCTTCTGGTTTTAGATTTAATAATCATTTAAAAAATGATTGTAGCCATTTGAACCGCTTCCTTTTCTAATGGACTATTATTATATCCATAATAAATACATTCTTTAATGTATTGATTTAGAAAATCAATAATTCCACCCAACCTTTCATATTGTAAAGTATGTGTCAATTCATGTATAATTAAACTTTCATTCTCCCAATAATCGTGTCGTATATAAATCCCATACCTGTAGGTAATTCCCAGAGTATTACATGAAATAAATCCAATGGCTTTGCTCGCTTCATTCAAAATGAAATTCTCAGGTTCTGGAATTGATTTCACTTGTAACAATCTAATTTTGTCTGTATTCTTAATGCCAATTTTAGAAGCAATACTTCTTTGCTTTTCAGTTAATGGAACACCATTAGCTAAAATCATTGTTTCTTGTGCTTCTACCCATTCGGAAGCCATTGGAATTAGATTAATTATTTCTTGTGAATTTATCATTGACAAATTTCTCTAAAATGCTCATAGATCATTACCATTGCTAAAGTATCTAACTCACAGTATTTTAATAAAGCTTCTCTAATGTCGTTTCTTTCCTGTTCATTCATATCCGTATATTGTGTTCTACCGTATGCTGTTAAAGCAGCACCTCCATTATTAATTTCATCTATTTCTCCAATTAATTCAAAACTGTCATTATGGTCTGCATGAGGTTTTGGTAATGATTTATAGGGGTCTATGACTTTTTTGTTTTCGTCTAATGCAATCCATACTTTATCTTCTTTGAAATGCTTTGAGGTCATATTAATTTGAACATTAGGTTTGCTATATTTATTAATAACAAATTCGCTTGACCTAAAAATAGCGGGTAAAACAGCTTTAATAGAATTGGAACCTTTAGTGTATGGGTTATAATAAAAATCTTTAATAGTTTGGCACATATCAATCATTACTCTATCGCCTTTACGAATAATTTTATCTTTATCTCGAAGTACTGTAATGTGCTCAATAAACTTCATTAATTCCGCTTTATCGTATTTATTTGATTCATAATTAGAATAACTTAATTGTGAGTGAATTTGGTTCAATACTGTATTTTCGTGGTTAGAAAACATAAAAATACTTCCATTATTTTTTTCTAATGCAGTTTTGAGTTGTAAAACAAAATCAAAATTAGGAAATTCTCCTGGTCTCAAATTGATATATTCATTGGCATGTTCAATTGTTCCGTCTTGGTGATAAATATGATGCGAAAACTGAAATGCAACTTGCTCGTAAGGTTTTTGACCTTTGTAATAAGGCAGTGCAACCATTGAAGTTTCAAAATCAATGAAGTTTAAAGGAAATTCCCACGAATCTAGTTCCTCTTTGAGTTCTTTCTTCAAATATTCTATTTCTTTGTTATCAGATAATGATTTTTGCTTTTGAATAAGTTGTCGTTCAAGAGGAGTCATTCCTGCATAATTTTTTTTGGAAGGATTTTTGGATTCAAATTCTTCATCTTTTATATCCTTTAAGAGAATTTTCCCTTGTTCTTGAAAATTACTGTATTTAGTATGGTGTAAATTCCATATTTCAAATGCATTAGGAGCATCAAATTCTTTTTTTGTCCAATTCATTTGTTTACTCCAACAATGTTCAAATCCTGATTTTTTATTTGCGTCTTCTTTATTTTCTATATTTTTCTTGAACTCACATTTTTTGCAGGCATTATAGGGCAAAGGATAATTAAAATATTCACCGTTAATATAATTTTTCGATAATTCCGATATAGATTCATAGAACGAATATTCCTTTAATATTCTTTCTTTATCGTCTTCAATTAAACTGATTTCATGCGCTACTTTAATTTCCGTAAGTACCGAATCTGTTTCTATATTATCTAATTGCTCTATTTTTTTAAAGATTCCAGTCCTATCATCTGCTTTTTTTACAACCCTAAATAATTGATTTAATCCATCAATTGAAGTTGATTTAGATTTGTCTGCGAGCATTAAATATGGAGTAACCTTAAATTCAGGAAAGGACTTTTCGATAACGTATTTTTGAAAAGCCACATCAAATAAATAAGGTTTCCAATCTGACTCAATTTTTCCACTTTTATTTAAGAATAAATCGGTTTCTTTTGAATCTATAGATTTAGCTTTAACTTCAATGAGTTTGATATAATTTCCTTTTTTAACTAAGATATCGGTTCTAACAAATAAATTATCAACTAAAAATGCCGCTTCAAAAAGAACCACATTTTCATTTTTTAATAATTTTTTAGTTTGGTTTGATAAATCAACATAATCATATTTATCGTGTTCTTTGTTGTCTTTTATCAAGATACCTTCAGGGTAATGCAAACGAGCCAACTCTTCCACTTGAAAACCTCCTGAAGCAAGTGCTTTCATAAAAGGATTTTCACTTTTTTGATTAGCATAGTTTTTATCACTCGTAAAAAACAACTTATTTGGACATTCTAAACCTAACTTGAAACGAGATTTTGATAGTACTTTCATATAATAAGATTTCATTAAAATTAATTTATTCTACTTTCCAATTAACATCCCCTAATTCTTTCACTCCATACATCTCAACTGAAAGTTCGTTGCCTAGTAACGAAACATTAAGTTTTATTGTATAATCTGCAAAACAACACTCTTCTTGAACAGAACTTGAAAAACAATTTTCTAAATAGAATTTCATTTCTTCATGTTGACTATCTGAAATTTCAATTATTATTTTTTTCATAAATTTTTTAATTCAGTTATTATTTTTTCTAATCCGAAATCATTTATCTGTCCCCTAAATTCATCAGGAACTAAAAAGTTAATTTTTAAATCATCTGCAATCCAAACATTGGGACTATCATCTATAATAATGATTTTTTCATAGTTTTCCAGCCATTCCTCTTTAATTTGCTTCTTTAGTTTTCCTTCGACAGCTATACAATTCTTGCGACTCAACAACTCAACATACTCGAGATTCAAAGCCAAACAAATACTTTTAGCATAACGTCTTAAAGCAGTCGTATATACAATGATATCCGCTTTACTTTTACACAAACGTATCAAATCCCTTGCTAGTTGTCTTTCATAAACCGTTAAATACTTATGATATTGAAATAACAATTCTGCAGTTTCGGTTTCGGCATAGGAACCATATATCAAAGTATGGTCAAGGTCTAAAATAATAAGTTGCTTCATAGATTTAAGATTTTGAATAGGCTTCTAAAAAGGAAATTTCGTCATTATTTAAACTTAAAAGACCACTAAAATGTATTTTTTCTAATATAACATTTAGAGTACCCTTCTTGTCTATAAAACTTAAATCAACAGGAATGATTTCTTGTAATTTAAGCAAGAAATGATTGTTCCAACCCATAAATTTAAGCCCGTCAGGATTTTTGAAAACAAAAACAATTGGTAAATGGTTTTTAAAATACATTTTATGTAAAACAAATTCGGAAGTTTTCGGTTGGTTTTTACAATTCAAAAAGGCAATAGATAAATTAAACTTTAAACAAAGTTCATCATAACTTATTTCTAATTTATTTGATACCTCAATATGAGCATCCAAAAAGATTGTATCATATTTTTTGTTTTTTAATAAACTTGAAAAGTGATTATTAAATAAATTATATGTCTTGTTTGTAAACATTAAATTATTAGATGATACTAGCTCATTTTCAATAGTTGGAAAGATTGATTTTTCAAGTTTGTCAATATTAGTATCTGGTAATATCTCAACCCCGCCTAACATAAGTTGGTTCTCGTCAGTTTGATAACGTTTGGTTCCTATGACATAATTATTCTCAATATAAATTAAATGAGGATTAGATTCGTCAAATAAATCATTATGAAGTGTGTTGAATAAATGCTTCAAATACATTTTTAATCCATTTGCAGAATTGGAAATCAAACAAAAGTTGTGAATATCCTCCCAAGAAGAATTTAATAAATCTAAACAAACAATTTTAGAAACAGAGTTGGAATAGTTTAAAACCATAGTTAATTTATTTAAGATTTAGACAAAAGTACAATAGAGAATAGTCAATAAATGACAAAGTATAATACATTATATTATTTAAGCAAAATTATTTACCAAACAGACAAATTATGTCTATACTATTTATTATTTTTGATAAAAAAACAGATGGCATTTTCAGAAGGTATTTCAAGATTACAAAGAATAATCAGTTTTATTAGTGTTGATTATAGAACTAAAAAAGAGATAATGGCTTTTTTAAGAAACTATAATATTATCAACTCTTACAAAACGCTAGAACGGGATTTAAAACAAATAAAAGAAGAATTAGGGTTTGAATTGGAGTACAAGAGAAATTTGGGGTATAAATGTGAAAATGAAAGTATAGTTGAAGCCATTATCTTTAACATTGAAATTAAAGATTATAAAGTTGGCTTTGAAAACGAGCTTTATAAAATTATCAATCTATTTGAATTTAATGGAAAAACGTATTGTAATTGCTGGGATAAAAAAAGCAAAAAAGTGTTTTTATTGCTGGGGAAATGAAAAGGGTTTGACTTCAATTAAAAAGTTAAACCCCTCTATTTTTCACTTACACATTTTTTGGGATGGTGCCACAATTAAAATAGTGTCCAAATATTTTTACCAATAAATTTAATTGAATTTTCATTTCCCTCAAAATCTTTTCTAATATTGTTAAATTCTGATTTAGATATATATATATCATAATTCTTAAAAGATAAAATTACATTAGAATTAAAACAATCTTTAATGTTTTCATATTTAATATCACACAATAATGATTTATAAAATGAATAAATATCCGTAAGTTCATTTTTACACCTTGAAATTTCAGGATATTTTGAAAAATTAGATTCTAATATTTCTTCAATCAACTTATCTTCAGGCACATAATCATATTCGTTATTATAATTTTCAAAATATATGTTTTCACAATCTTCTATAAATTGAAGAGAAATACCACTAAATCTAGAAATATTTATTCTGAAAATTCCAAAGTAATTTATATAGATAAAATCAGATAAAATTGAAAAAATCAGATTTTTATAACTTTCAGTATCATAACTATCTGCCAAATAAGTATTGGTTTTTTTATTAAAAACTTTAAAATAATAATTTTCTGTATTCTCTACTTCAAAAAAATCTTCATCTTCATCTGGATATATTGTTTTTATTTCTTCAGTATCATCATTTTCGAAGTAATAAGAATATTCAAAAGCATTTTTGAATTTATTAAATTCATCTTTAAGCCTATCATCCGAATAATATTTATCGTATGAACCTAATTCATTATTTTTAATGTCTGAAAGTAATATTTCATTATTGTCAAATATATTTCTAATATAATGTGAAATTAAATTTATAGGTTCATTTAAACAAACATCAAAATACTTAGTTATTGAATGTTTTATGGAAATTATAAAAAGATTATTTAAATCTTTATCACCTGAGTATTCTTCCTCTATTACTTCTACCTCTTGTTCTATATGGCTATATTCACTTTCAGAATCTGAAGGTTCTTGGTTATAGAGTTTCTCCATTTCTTCTTTGGTTCTTCCGATTTGTTCTAAACCTATTTCATATGCTTTTTCTTTGGTGGAAGTATTAACAACAATTATCGTTGGTTCATGCCAATTATCTTGTTCGGTAAATGTAACAGTAAATAATTTTTTCATAATGCTTTTGTTTTAGTATAGTTAAAAATAGCTACTCTTTAATGGATTTTCGCTTACTCCAAATTTTTAATTAATTATCTGTTATAAATTCCCAATGTTAACAGAAGTAAGAGAAATTCACTTTTTTATAAGTTATTTCTCTTCAATTCATTCGCTCTAATATCATAACCAATCATAAATAAAGCTGCTTCTAAATCTCTCAATTTTACAGAAGGGTAAATTTCATTAATCAATTTCAATGTTTGCTTTAGTAGTATTGAGGAAATAACATTAGAATAAAAATGCTTTGAATCATTTTGATATGTAGATGTGAAAAAATCATTTACCTTTCGCATTGTTAAATCAGCAACTCTGGATGCAGGGATATAAATCCTTAAAGTTTCAGGAATTTTCTCGCCAAAACATTTTTCTGCCAAATATGCTAAAGCAACAGATACCCTACTATCATAAATAACAAAGTCTGACAATAAAAGTGAATATATCTTTGTAAAACCTGCGTTTGATGTAAATTCAAAATTATCTTTTGGGCTAAAACCAGTATTATATTCATTAATCTCTTTCCATTTTTTTAATACTTCATCATAATCCTTTTTTAAGTCGTAGGAAATGTCTGTTACTTTATTCTTATTACCCTTAGTGAATACTCCACCCCATTTTAAAGTTATTTCTGTAGCATCTTTTAAGTCAATAAGATTTGGATTAATTTCTCCGTTAATTAGTAATTTACTTTTAGCAAAATTTAGTACTTTTTCGCTCTCAGATAATGAAAATCCAGCTTTTGCTATTTCATCAGGAATTTCTAATTCTGTTTTAATTGAATATTGCCAAGAATAAGTTTCAAAAACTTCTTTCAAATTCGTAGTATATTTATAAACAGCTTTTTTTCCTCTATGTTTTATGCCAACTTCAAAATCAAGCCCATTTTCCCACTTAGCAGCGATAAATTTTATAAATTCTTTGACATTATTATCATCTAAAAAAACTTTCTTATTAATTTCCATTTAATATTTGTTTGCTATTATTATTCAACGTAAAAATTAATAACTAATAAATAAATTGCTAATTCTCAAACATTATTTTGGTTTCAGTTTGTAACAATCCTGTTACTTTATTAAAAATAATAACCAAAATCTCCCCAGGCCAAAACTTCATCAGAATTTAATTCATCTCCTTCATTAAGTTCACCAGTTAAAGTTGCATAACCTAATTTATTTAATATTTCTAATATTTTTTCATCTGCAGCTTTGTCAGTAAAAATACTAAAACCTTCACTACTAGAATTTTTTAAATATTTTTTTTCTAAATTATCTAAAAAAAGTAAATTCAACACCTTCGTTTTCAGTTTCCTCGGCTGAAATTAGTATTTCTAAACCATTTATAGAGATAATAGATTCCATTCCTTTATCACCACTCCTTGAATCATAATAAATTTCGACAGGTTCTTTAATAATTTTAATTGTTTCCATAATTCTTTAACTATTTTCTTAAATGCTACTCTTTATTGGATTTTCGCTAACTCCAAATTATTTTAATTACAATTCATATTTCCAATTCAAAATTGGGAAAAAATGATTAAATAGTTCTCACTAGCTTAAAAAGAAAGACATCCATAATACTAAAGTCAAACCCCTATATTTTTATAATTACTCATTTTTTTGTAAAGTGGATATTACTAGTGGGCAAATTGTATCGGCTATAATTATTCTCTCGTTACAGCTCCTTCTATCTGCCAGATATCCAAATCTAAGTCCTCAACGTCAAATAAAGCGGTATCAATAATTTCACCAACCTCAATATCTTTTAGAGGGGCATTATAATTTTGAGCTAAAAAAGTAATTGCATCAAAAATTTCATTTTCTCCATCAATTTCTCCAGTATTTAAATTTTTTATATATACTTCTCCAGAATAATTATCTGAATAGTCATAATAAAGATATTCAATCCCATCAACTGATAAAGTCGTTTCGTAAGTTATACTTTCATTAGCATCAGAGTCATTGCAAGTTGATTTTAAGCATTTTAATTTCATTTTTTAATTTTTATATTTTTTTGCTACTCTTAAATGGATTTTCGCATTCCTCCTTTTAAAACTATTTATTAATAAACCCATTTCAAAATTTATTCGAAATCTAATTTGTTATTTAGTAAATTTTGATTTATAGAAAACAAATATAAATGTTAAAATAGACAAATTATGACTATATAGTTGTTAATTTCTCTTTATCTCCAATATATTTGTAAAATATTCTTTTTTCTTTGGTAATAGAAGATAACTTATTAATCAAGCTTTTGATTTTTATTGTTTTTGAAACATATTCCATTGAAATATAAACTTCATTATTAATTTTAAGACAATCTCTCTTTGGAATAATAAACATAGTCTTTTGTATAAATTTGAAAGCCTTTTTAGAATCTTTGGGGTTATTTATCATTCCGATATTTAAAAATTCTTTTAAATTATTGGCAATATCATAATCTATTGAATTGACATCAACATCATTAAATTTTGAATTATTATTATCAAAATAAAATTTGTGAAAAGTAAATAATGCCTTTTCAATCTGATAGGGCTTTAAATTTAATTCATTAGCTATCTTATACACATTTTCAATTATTACTTTATAATCGGCTTCTGAAGCTGTTTTAACACCACTAATACCACTAATTTTATTATCAATTACTACTAAACAGTTATCATCTTCTTCTTTTCTACTCCAAAATGAAATGTGTTTTGAGCCAAATGACATATTTAAACATGGAATATTTTTTTCAATAACAAATGTATAACCCTCAATGTTTTGATTAATAGATAGATTAATTAACTTTCTATATTTTTCAATCCAATTTTTATAGTTTAATCTTACTGAATTATTATCCTTAATTTGATATGGATTAGAACCACCAGTTAATCCACCCCATATCTGAATTAAATCAAATATTTTTAGAATTTCCATGTTTGAAAAATCTGCTTCATTTTTTTTATTTCTTATGAGTATTATTATTTCATTTTCTAATTGATTGTAATTTAATTCTTTTAATCTAAAAGTCTCATTATGGTCACCACAAAAATAAGCTTGTTTAAAATTATTATCCTTTTCAAATATATTGTTAATCCTAGTAATCATTGAAACAAATCTTCTTTCAGTATTTGAATCTTCTGAGTTTTTATTATACCAATAGTTAAAATCAATTTTTGGAAGAATGTTTGAATCATTCATAGAAGTTAATATTTAAGATTTAGGTTACAAATATAATATCACAGTTAGTCAAAATATGACTAAATAGAAGTTTGAAAATTTAATTATTTTTAAAATCTAACAAATACTTAATCCCTCTATTTATTTGTTCCCCAAGAAATATCCCATAAATGACTTCTAACATCATACATATTTAAAGAAATTTCACTTGTATTTCCCTCTATTTCTCTTAATGAATTATTTGTTTCTTCCAAACTTTGAAATAGAACCTTTAATCCTTCAATTACATTATCCAATTTTGTAGATATTTCTAATAAGTATTGCTGATTTGCTTTCTCTGGCGTAGTCATAAATAAACCAGCATCTTCTAATTTGTTATATACTTTATTAAATTTTACTATATCGCCGTTTACTTCTTTTACTAAAATTAACAATAGCTCATAACAATTATCTATTTCCTTTTTTTCTTGTTTTAACTCATTGAATGGAATACCATTAGGGTCGATAATATAATTTTCGGTACTATTGAGATATAAATCTCGATATTTTTTTTCCTTATTTTCGATATGTTCTAAAAAACGAATTACTTTATTGAATTGATTTTCAACATACAAATTATATTTTTCATTTAGTTCATTATACAATACAACAGAACCTATAGCTTGTGATGGAAATTTTTTGAGCAAAATTTCTTTATTAATAGATTCTTTAGCTAATTCTATTTTATTTTCGGTTTTATCTACACTTTTAATAACATCCTCGATATGCTTACTAATTTTATAAAATTGGTCAATATCCGTTTCGATTTTATCTAAATCAATTTTTTCCATTTTTTTAATTTAATTAATGTAAAATTATTTTGTTTTTAAGAATTTTTCATAGACTGCAATGTCTTTCAATTTCAGATTCTTTTGAATTAATTCTAAGCGAATAATTTCATTTTTTAATTTTAATAATTCATCAAAATTATTCGAATATTTTCTTCTAACTTCTCTAATAATTGAGTTTAAATCTACTCTAGATAAATTAGATTTTTTCCCGGCAATTAATTCCGATAAACTAATAATCTTCATACCAAGTGAAATAAGAATTGCAAATCCAAAAAGCGTTTTATAACCGCTATTTTCAATATGATTCAAACCTTCAGGTAAACCAAGAAAGTTTATATAAACATAATAAAATGGTGGTATGCATAAAAAATATAATAACAGACGAATTTTTTTCCTCTTGCTCTGCAAATCATCAAGATTCAATCCTCCCTCTGTTTCTATTAATTTTGTTAATTCCATAAAATCCAATCCAATAAACTTTTCAGGTTTGTCAAAATTTAATTTACCCCCACCAAACTTTTTAGCAATTGCAGTATTTATTTCATTAATAAATTTTCCTAGTTTGATATTTGCATTTTTCTTATAGTCCTCTTTTATTGAATTTAGTTGTTTATCAAAACTACTTTTTATTTTAACTAAATCTCTTTGCGGTATTCTTATTTCATCAATTAATTTTTCAAGATTATTAAATAATACTTTTTTACTATCTGAAAGTTCTGAAATTTTAAGTTCCAATTCATTTTCTTTATTGAGTTGAGCGCGTTCGATTTGCTTTACTTTTTTTGGAGTGAATTTTCTGTCACTAAAAGTATCATTTTTCAATGTTTTACTTCCAAGACTAGGACTAGTCGCTTGAGTTAATGTCGAGGAATTGTCTTGTTTGTTAGAATCTAGAATACCTTCAAGATACATTTCAACTTCATCTAAATCAAGTCCTAATTTTTCAGCTTTCCGTAAAATTATTTCACGCTCTTTATCTGTTACTTGCCCATCGGCAAGTGCAATTTTGATTAAATTTTCAATTTCTGGGTGCATGATTTAATTTTTTGATTTCTAATAACTTTTACTAAAGCATATTGCTAAATTAACAAAATTTATTGATTACAAATTTATTTTTATGATGGACAAAATATGTCTTAGTAAAATATTATTTTTGTGTAAATATTTTCTTAAATGACAAAGCAATTCAAAACCATAAAATTCATTAGTTGCAAACATCAAGATTGGACTACAATTGATATTCCCGTTGGAACGATTCTTCAACAAATACCAGATACCAAAAACCTAATACAACCAATAAAAGGAATTGTGTTAGAATACAAAAATGAAGTCATTGGAGTACCATATGATTTTCTGACACCCAATTACGATTATAAAACCACAATTTTGTTATTGCATGGTTTTAATAGTGCTCCAGAAAACAAGCAAGCTATTATCAATCAATGGATAATAAATAATGGGTTAACAGATAGCGTTGAATTAATTGCTCCCCAATTAAATTATAATCCCAACGAGGTCATAAAAAAAATAGGCAACATTATTCAAGAACATTATGGCAACATCATTGTAGTAGGTACTTCATTGGGTGGGTTTTATGCCAACTATGTTCGTGCGATGAATCATACCAACCAAATCAGAGTCCATTCAATAAATCCAAGTTGGTCACCAAGTACAACTTTAAAAAAAGAGGTTAATAAAGCTCAAGTTAATTTAAAAACCGCTGAAAATTGGTTTTTTACCGAGGCTTATCTTAATTACTTATCCAATTTTGAAAAAAAATGTAAAGAGGAATTAAAAAACTATAAAGGAAACCACTACACGCTGCATCTAGCCAATTCCGACGAATTACTAAGTTTTGATGAACTAACATCATATTTGGATGAAAACAAGGTTAAACATAAACTTTATTATTATGATACCGACCATCGTTTTGGTACAGTAGTTGAATTGCTCGAAAATATTAAAAATGAACTAATTCCATCTTCATTATGAAAAAAATTCACATAATAATAATAATAATAATAATAACAATATTCTTTTTATCAATTACGATGTCAGCTCAAAAAGTATATTCAGTCGAATATCAAAACCAAGCAGATGTAAAAGAATTTGTAGTAGATTATTTAAATCAAGCCGATTTAAAGGTTTATAAAGTTAAATATCAAAACCAAGTGAGCAAGAATGAAGGTAAATGGTTCTTTACGGATTATTCGAACCAAGCTGATAAAAAAATATATTTTGTTGAATATGCTAATCAAGCCGACTTAAAGATATACTTTGTAAAATATGAAAACCAAGCAGGTTGGAATAATAAATCAAAGGTGCAGTTGATGTATTAGTAGCTTTTGCTTCAAGTTAATGCTAACTTTCATAATGATTTTGAATAATAGTTTAAAAATGTCATTTCTTCTTCATCTATGTTGATTAGTCCAACTTTATTTATTTTATCTAATATTTTATCTACATTAGCACCTGTATAAATTGACAATTCTTTATTTGTTTTGATATTTTGCAATGCAATTAGGTATTCCGTATTCCAACCCATCAATTCCAAATTATCGGCATCTTTAAATACAAATATCAAAGGAAATTGGTCTTTGTAATAAACATCTTTTAGAATTAGTTTTGAAGTATATAACTTTTTAAAGAAATGAATTCCAACATTATAATCCTCAGTTAATTGCGACAAAGGAATAGCCAATAAATCAGAAACCTGAATATGAGCATTAATGATTTTAGTAGCATATCTACTTATACCATTTGGTTTATTAAATGCAATTTTAAAACAATCTAATAATTTTGGCGGAAGTTCAAAACAATTAATTCCAACTATAGACAACTCAACAATTTCAAAAAAAGTTTCATTAATAGCCTTGGTATTTATATTTTTAGAAAGAATTTCAAGACCCCCTAATTGAAAATGGCTATAATTTTGTTTATTCCTTTTAGTTCCAATAATAAAATTTTCCTCTAAATATATCAGATGTGGATTTTCTTCATTTGACAAATCATTATGCAAAGCCGAATGAATATTTTTTAAATAGATTCTGATATCTTTCGGTGAATTGGATATTATAAAATAGTTTTGGATTTCTTCCCATGAAGAATTTAACAAATCAATACAAACAACATTACTAACAGCAAGCGCATAATTTGAATTCATAAAGATTGATTTTAAGTTTAATAATTTAATTTACTTCAAAAACTTAATTTTGATTTAATTTATCTTTTTCATTTTTGTTATATTCCAAACAACCTTTAATATATAATATAAACCCAATTAATTCAAAGATAATAACACCTAATATCCATTTTTCCATTATGCTCGGGCAAGAAAAGAAAACAACAACAATAATAATTAAAGTTGTAAAAGCAAAAGTGTTCAATAATCGGTCTGTATTCAATCTTAAAATATCAGCATAACCAACCGCAGCCAAATAATTAATAATAATGAATATGATTATAAATAAATACATATAAAATTGATTTTAGGATTAATATTGCAAATATATCAAATGACTTAGCCAAATAATGACAAAGTGAAAACCTATTGAAAATTATTTAAATAAGATTCTATTTGAAGTTGATGCAATGACTTCAGTTTATTAATTTGATTAATTCGAGATAAATTCTTACAGCCACTAATTGTGAGTGATTTTATGGAAAAATTATCATTTTTTATTTTAATGGTTGAAATTCCGTAACATTCAATAATATTGAGAGTTTCCAATTGTTTGATTTCAAAAAGAGTTTCGGTATTTTTAATTTTATCGCAATTAGAAAGCTCCAGTTCTTTTAAAATATCTAAGTTTTTTAACGGATTTAAATTACTCAATTCAGTACAATGAGAAAGGCAAATAAATTGCAAGTTATTAACTTTATTAAGTGTATTTATATTTTTCAAATAATTAGAATATAATACTTCCAGTTTAGTTATTTGATGTAAAGATTCAATAGGTGATAAATCAATAATTTCAGGTGTAATAAATTTTACAATTAAAAAATTACCTTGAAGTAGTTCAAACCGACTTATGCAATTTCTTTCTGTAAGTGAAAGAATTTTTAGATATGGATTGTCTTTTAAGGTTCTTAAAACCTCTAAATTCTGAAACCTACATTTTAATCTTCGCAAACTAGGAACATTGTTTATTGAACTTAAATCAGTAATAGAATCACAGTTTTCAATAGTTAATTTTCTGAGTTTTTTGAACGAACCTAATACTAACAAATCTTTGAAATTTTCACAATTTATAATTGTGATTTTCTCTAAGTCTTGTAATAGAATAAAAGCATCTAAATTTTCAATTGACGAATTATCTTTTAATTCCAATTTCTTTAAATCTAGAGCAAAAGATTGCCTTTCACTATTACTAAGTGTAATGGTAATGAAGTTGTTTTTCATAATAAAGTGTTTTAGTAATTATTAAATAAATTGATATAATTTAACCTGTTTTAATAATTTCAGTCATTTAGAATTAAATTTTTACAAACATAATTTTTAATAAAAACTCTAGGGTTGGCAATTGATTTATTTACCTTTCCTTTTAATGGATTTCCAAAAAGATAAGCCTCTAAGTTCCCCACATTTAATTTATTATCATCAGCTATAACATTCATTCTAGTTATATAATCAATATATGAATCTGTTTTTTTATCATTTTTAGGATATATAATATCTGTTTTTTGGGGAGATAAAATTTTCGATTTTAAATCATTAATTTTATAAAACTTACAAAGTAAATCGATTTCATTAGCTTCAATTAATAATCCAATATGTATGAGTTTTGTCCATTTATCATAAATCAATGGTTTAATCTTAATTTCATTGCTATTACAACTTATAAAATAAAATAATTTAGTATAGTAAGATTCGCCAATTCCTTGAATTTGATTTTCATTTTCTGGCATCATTGATAAATATACCTTTTCTATTTCATTTGCATTTACAAGTTTTACAATTCGCTCCATTTTATTAGAAATAGATTCTTTGCCATCAATCAATGATTTGTAAAAATTTGTCGTTAATTTATTTCCTTTTTCAGAAGGTCTTGTCGCATTTATTCCTCCCCACATCATAGCTAAAACAAACGCTTTGTAATAATCATTTTCATTAAAAGCATCAATTATTATTTCTCGGTTTAATTCTTCTTGAAAGTTATTATTTTTAATTAAATCATTAAAATCAGGAATTGAGATTACAGAAGTTCGATTGTATTTTTCCCATCTAAAACCATTTTGTTGGAAATTTGAAATTTCATTTTTGTTAATTTTGATAAAATCTGATAAACTCATAGTAGTAATTTTATTTATAGTTAGTATTATTCATTCAATAGTAAGTTTAATTTATATAAAAGACTAATTAAATCAGCCTTAGTTCTTTCATTTTAGTTTGGAATAAAAATCTAAAAAAGCCAATTCTTCCTCTTTCAAGTTGATTAGACCTACTTCATTTATTTTTTCCAAAACAATATTTAAGGTTTCTAAATTGTCAATAACTAATCCATTGATAGGTGCTACATTTTGTAATGCCTTCAAATAATTTTTATTCCAAGCCATATACTCCGTGTTTTGTTTGTCCTTGAAAACAAAAATCAAAGGCAAACCATCCTTAAAATAAATCTTATTTAAAAATACTTGACTGACCTCTAGTTTCAAATCATAAAAAAATGTTGGTATCTTGAATTGCTTATTAATTTCAATTGGAGTTATTGCTAATGCAGCACTTACTTCAATGAAAGCATTTAAAAAGGAAAAATATAATGGATTAATTTCTACGGGATTTTTAAAAGCACTTTTATAACAATCCATCAAAAAAGGATTTAAAAATAATGATTTATTCTGAACCAATTTTTTCTCAATCTCATTGAATAATTTAATATCAACCTGACAACTTGTGTTTTCCTGAAGAATTTCTAATCCCCCCAATTGAAAATTTTCAAACGATTGTTGATGTCTTCTAGTACCCACAATAAAATTATTTTCAATATATACTAAATGAGGATGCTCTTCATTAACTAAATCATTATGCAATTTAGAATGAAGCATTTTTAAATATTGTCTTGCTGTGCTAACTTCTGGACATATTAAAAAATAGTTTTGAAGTTCTTGAGAAGTCAAATTTAATAAATCAATACAAACAATATTGGAAACAGCAGAAGGATAGTTGATAACCATAGAAGTTGATATTTAAGATTAGATTACAAATATACAATTTAGCTTAGTCAAATAATGGCAAACAATTAATCCAGCAGAAAAACAGCTGGATTTTGAAATTTTAAGCAGCTCTAAATCTACCTTCCAAATGAGCCACACCATCAAAATGAATTACTTTTGGTTCAGCATGAAATCTAAATCTTTTTAAAGCAGTTGGTGGAATGTTATCGAAAGTAACAATTAAAAATGGAAATCGAGAACCTTCATAAAAATCATTCATTCCCACATCATCTAAAAACCATTCTTTTTTAAATTCCCAAGTGTCAATTCTCCAAAAATCGTAACCATTCTGTTCCATTTGATGAGCAAAGGAATCAACGGGGTCGTCGAACTTTAGACTGTAATCCCATCCCCAACCTGCATCAAAACAAAACGGATACCAACTATAATCTGGCATTGGGCTATTGTGAGCAAAAATGGCATTGCGAAAACCGTTAATTTTTTTAGGGCAACCAAGTAATCCGTTCTTTAAAATACTTTCCCGATGGCTAGAACAAGTAACGTGATAAATAAATCGTCTGGGTTTTACCTTTAAGGCATAATTTTCTTTAATTTCTTTCATTTTTTTCTTCAAGATGTTAAGGATCATTAAAGCATGACGAACCCACTGAGGTTGTCAGAGACTTTATAATGAATGAAAAAGGATTGAAATTATTAGGTATCCATTGATATAGATTTTATTATGAGGCAAATGTAATAAATGACTTTGTCAAATTATGACTAATTATTAATTGTCCATTAATATGGTTTTATAAATGAAATTTTATTTATTAGCAAGAAAATTATTTTGTTATTTTTAATGATTTTGTATTCTGATTAATTTTATAAACTTGGTAAGTGTTAATTAAAGTAAGTAGATTATTTGTGTTGATTGACGAATTAATGCTACTTAACCTATAATCCATTCTAGCAGTTAGATTTTCAATTGATGCCTTGTTTGCATAGGTAAGTTTTTTAAGTGAATTGTTGATTTGAGACCCAACTTCATTAATTGATACTCTTAATGAGTCAAATTCAAGGGTAAGTCTATCTCCTAAATTTGAAATACTTTCATTAACAACGCTCAATTTATTTGATACTTCATTTTCCCAATTAGAATTAAAAATCCCAATTTTATCAAATGTTTCATAGATTTCATAAAATAAAATCATGTCTTTTTCTAATAATGAAGTTACCATTGCTAATGAATGAAACTGCAATTGATTATATACATTAATTTCATTATTTAAAATACCAAAATTTATATCAAAATCATCTTTGTCAATACAGTTCTTTATATAATCAAAAATAAATTGAATATTTTCACTTTTAGTTTTAATATAATTATTGATTTTTACAAAATTTTTAATATAATCAGAGTTTATCTCCTGAATTATCTCTTGATTATTTTTTATAAAATCTAAGAACATTTCATACTCTAAAACATCTACTTTACCATTCAAATCTGAATCAATAGAATTTATCAAATTTGCTATATAAGGTTTAATAAAATTTTTCTTCTTTTCTATTAGTTTTTGCTCTTCTAATTTTTCTTTTTTTAATAATGTAGTAACTGTATCTACAGTGTTTTTATCGGTAGAGTATATATCACTCGAGCCATTATATATTATTGTTTTTATTTTAAATTTATCTAATTCATATCTTGACATTTTTTCACCTTTATCATTTTCACAAAAACCTGTTTTAGAGTCAACCTCAAAACAACTGTATTTCTCTTTAGTTGTTTTTAAATAGTTGAATTTATATTTATATTTTTTCCTTAAGCAATCCTCTTCATCTTTATATTTTTCAAAAAAATTAGGGATTAATTCAGATGCAAAATAATACTTTTGATATATATGATGGCATATTTCATGGTCTGAAATTTTTATATGTTTCGTTTCATTTATAAAATTCTGATTTATTTGGTCTGCTTTAATCTTATTTAATTTATCAATATTCTTTTTTTCGTCTTTAAATGTTTCAATCAAACTAATTAAATCATTATTACTATCTAATTTTACTTTTTTAAGAAAATTATAAATATTAGTATCAGTCAAAAATTTTATTTTACAATAAAAATATTTTTTTAATAATATGCCTTCTTGAAAAAAAACAATCAAATTAAAAAATCTATCAATACCGTATTTGAGGGATATATCGATGTAAATAAAATTATTTAAATTAAATTCATTATCCAGTGCTTCATTTTTTAATTTAGATTTTAAAATGATATTATCAATTTTGTCTTTTAAATTATTTTTATTTAAAGCATTCTCATTTTGGTTAATAAATTCTTGAATTATTTTGTCTTTGATTGTTTCCATTATTATTAATTATCGTGATTATATTATTTTTCTTTATTTTTTTTTGGAAATTCCCATAATTGAAATTAAGATTAATTACAACTTTAGAATTAGATAATCAATAACTTATAACAAAGTTGTCAATAAATTACCTGTTCCAACTTTTACATTAGATGCTGAATAAGTTATATTACTTGATTTATCATAATGCCCTTTTCTTACGTTAGATGCGTTATAAATAACTAGTTTATTTCCTTCATCTCTAATTTCACCAATTTTCACATTTGATGCGTTTCTTAATACTGTTGAGCTCATTTTTTTTATTTTTATATCCTAATCATAATGCTTTTCGGCAGGTGCCCCGTTTCTTAT
Organism: Bacteroidota bacterium; assembly: GCA_947466955.1. Lineage (GTDB taxonomy): Bacteria > Bacteroidota > Bacteroidia > Flavobacteriales > Flavobacteriaceae > Flavobacterium. The sequence goes on along the minus strand of CANIFM010000001.1, from coordinate 9,748 downwards.
AGTGGTTTCTGGACTCAACTTTTTATTATGTTTAAAAAAATTAATTAATAAATGAAGTTGAAAAAATAAGGAATTAAGAATTAATTTAATCTCTCACAATTATTCCAAAATCTACTGAAGTAATTATTGGTTTGATGGTTATCCCAAACACAAATTTCAATTATTAAAAACTCTGGTGTATCTTGAATTATTTTTTGTGATTGATGAATTTTTTTGTTTTTAACTACACTAATTGCCCAACCAGTAAATTTTAGTCTAATAGTTTTAAGAATATTTATTTCCCAATCAAACCACATTCCCATACTATTATCTAATAAATATTCTAGATTGGTCATTTTAAATAATTCATCATAATCAAAATAAATATGTTTTTCTTCAGCATTTATTTCATCTGTTTCTTCAACAGCTTTATAAACTTGATTTTCTACAAACAAGTCTAAAATAAATGTGTGCAATAAGTTGGATGGTTTATTTGATATTTCATCAATCGAACTTCCAAGCATATAATATCTATTATTATAATATCGTATTTGTAATGGAGCAACTTGTTTTAATTCAATAACTCCTTTTTTTTCGTATAAAAATTGAATTACATTCCCCTTCTTCATAAAATCTATAATCTTGCCTGCAAGAATAAGTAATTTCTCCTGATTATTTAGCGTGGGTTGAACATTAACAAAATAGGGGTGAGCTTTTAAATCATTCCTACTGAAATTAAATTCATCAATTAATGTTACCCTCATCCATTCAACCGCTTTCATACTTTTTTCAGTATCTAATAAGCCTAATAGCAATGGAAAAGTGAGTTGTTCTTCTTCTGTTAATATCTCAGAGTTAGAATTTTTATCTAAAATATAATAAAACACACCATTTATGTTTTTTGGAGAAATCTTAAATCCATCTTCTCGCAACCCTTTCAATGACCTGTCTAAAGTTCGCCTTTCGATAGTATTCATGCTGTAATCTGAATACAATAGCTTATTTAATTTTTCCAAAAGAACTTCAATAGTAATTTTATTTTCTCTTAAAATATTTAGAATAAGCTTTTTATATAATTCGGGTTTAGAATATTTCATTTAATTTAAATGATTTTTTTAATAAAATACTTATTACTATAAAATTAATTATAGTATCCACTTTTTTCCCAATAAATTCTCTACCAAGTGCGGAATTAATACCTATTGAACCATAACCATCTTTAAAATCTTTAGTAATTCCATCAGAAATATAAAATTTAAAAAATTGCCCCTCTTTTTCAACCTCAAATTTAGTGCCTTCGCTTATTATTCTAGCACCTGTATCTTTTGTTTTTTTCCATTCCTTAAAATTTAATACTCCATTTAAGTAATTCATCTTTCCTTTTTTGAAGTTTCCAATCAAGTATTCTTTTCCATCCCCTTGTGGAAAATGAGAAACTTGTCCAGTAAATTTTGAAATCTCTTCAGTATCAATAAATTTATATTTTGCCCTATCTACATACTCAAACAAACACAAAGTTTCATTCATTCCTTCATTCCATCTATTATAGGTAAGTGCAGTAATATTTATAGAAATACCTAAATTTTTTTGGATTAAATCATCAAGTTCTATTCTCGAATAAATTTGATTTAATACTAGTTTTTCCCTAAATAGTTTTATTATTAATTCGTGGTTCATTAGTTGCTATTTTAAATTGGTAATTAATATCTTGAAATATTTAATGCTCAGGATCATAAGGAAAAAAGTATATTCATTTTATAAATTTTGGCATTGATATAAATTAGAATTCAAATATAAGGAATAAGATTGTCAAATTATGACAAAGCAATTTTCTTTATTCTATTTTCAACGTCATTTTGTTAAAAGTATCTTGGAATCCTAAATGTTTGAAATAGGCATAGCCTTTCTCATTTTTAGAAAACACATTGAGCATAATCTTATTTACATTTTGCTTTTTGGCTACCTTACTGGCTTCTTGAATAAATCTTTCTCCAATTCCTTGATTATGAAATTTTTCGTCAATCATTATATCACCTATAACACATAAGGAGTCAAAATTATAATACAACATTGAAAAATGCATGATTTCAACTGTAACATATCCAACAACTGTTTCATTGGCAAGGGCTACAAATACCTTCCTATCATCCGATGAACTACTTATGGTTCCTCTGACACCACTAGCGTATTCTTCAATACACAAATCAGTAGCATCAAAAAATTCAGCATCTAATTTTTTTTGAATTTCCATCAAATCTTCCCAAAGGGAAACAATTGCTTCAACATGTTCGGGTCTTGCTTTTACAATAGTTATCATAGTTATTGATTCAAATAGTTATACAATGCAATTGCTTCTTTTATTTTAGGATATAAAGTAAAATCCCGAAACCTATATTTTGTTAGAACATCAAACAAGGATTCTCCCGAAGGCAACAACATCGCTTTTGCTTTTTCAAAGGCACTTGGTCGTTTCAAGTTAATTGCTTTTCTGAAAGTAATGGCTTCTTCAATAGTAGAGTTGGTAATAGAACGGTGCAATTGTTCCACTTGGTAATGGTACAACAATTTACCATTGGTGCTTTCTAAATAGGAAGCTACTGCACCAGTACTTTTGTTATCTTTAAATAGAGATAAATTATCCTCATCTTCTTTGAAAAATCTATAATAAGTAACCAAATATAAAAGCTGGTAAAAAGATTTTGTTGATATTTGTTGTAAATAATATGTAAAACTAACAAGAGGTACTTCCTCAAAGGTGGTCATGAAAATTAAATTGAACACTAGGGGTTGGTTTTCTTGAAGACCATATACCACATAAACATGTCTAAAATCATTATCCTTAATGTCATTTGCTATTCTATAATTTGTTACAATTTCAGAACAAATATGACTTGTATCAGTTACTGGTAGTATTTTTTCAAAGATGTTTTTATTTTGCATAAATAGTTGATTTAATGTACAAAAGTAAAATAGTTGTTAGACATTTATTGACTAACTACAACTAATTACATGTCCAATTTGGAAAATCCAAAACAATTTAATATATTTAAAAAATTCTAAAACAATTTAATATGGATATAATTAAAAATTATGTGAGAAATAATTCACAAACCCTTTTTAAAAATGTTGATACAATAAACAATGTTGTTTTTGATAATAGAGGTTTCTTCTTTTCTAAAGAAGCTGAAATAGTTTACAACCAAATTAAAGATTTACCACATCTTTATGTTGCTTGGACTGAAAGTAGAGAAGGATTTTATTATGTTGGCAAATCTTTCCAGAATGGTGGAAGATGGAAAAGAAGTCATGCGTACCACTTAGGAACACTAGCTCATCATTTATTAGATACAATTCGCTATGACGACCAAAATCACCAGCATTGGATAGATAATTGGATGCAAATTGAAACTCTTAATCTAGGTAATAATGAACATTTTATTCAATTACACCAAGAAGTAAAAATTTGTTTCATTCCTTTTAAATTATATTCTGGTCAAGGTTTTAATACATTAGATAAAAATGAAATCAGACCAATTAATAAAAAAATTGAAGAAGATTTAATTAAATCTTATTTAGCTGATGGATTGAAATTATTAAATGTTCAAAATAATAGAAATGTAAAATTTTCAAAGGAAAAAAGAAAAATTACTGATATTCCCAAAACGTCAATAAAAACAAATAAAGTAGTTAATTCTTTGAATAACAACAATAATAATTGTTTTGAATTTAAAGTACAACAAGACGAATCAATAGCAATTATAGCAGGGAATATTCAAAATTTACCAGTTGGCTGTTGTACAATTGAGATAATGAATCCACTAAATGGTCAAAATTTATATATTCAAAACAATGGAAACGCAATTAGAACAATACGAACTCTTTTAAGAACAGTTACTGAATATTTTACAGCAGGTGACGCTAATGGAATATCAAAATGGCAAGTTGTCCAAAATGAAATGATACAACATAATATTGAAGAAATAACAGTTAGAGTTTGTCCAATAAATTAATAAAATAGTTATGCCAAGAATTAACGAACATACATTTAGACTAGAAAATATTGATTACAAATTAACATATTATAGAAATGATAAACCTATTATACAAATAAATGAAAATTTATTTATTGGAAATAAAACAGCCTTACTAAAAAAATATATTTTACATATAGGTTTAAATTTGAATTTAAATAACTTAACACCACAAAAATTATCTGATATTATATTAAATCATTTTACAAAAGAAAAATCAACAAATGGTTTAATCAACATAGAAGATTATAATTTAGAAAAAATATCTCCTAAAAAATCAAATCCAAAAAATTCAACTCCAAAAGACTCAAATCATAATTCTTATATTGATAAAGAAATCGCCAAAAAATTAGAATTATTAGACTGGGAAAAACTAAAAAATCACCAAACTCCAAAACTTTTAATAATAGGATGTTGTGATGCAAAATCAAATCAACCAATTAACTTGCCCAATTCTGGAAAATCTAATTTTAGTTTTGGAAACAATATTGATATATTAAGAAAATTAAGAATTGAATATTATAAAAAATTACCTAATAGTTACTTTACTAACGCCAAGAAAAAAAGGAATAAAGAAATTGTAGATAAAAGTTATTTTATGAATTGTCTTAATGAAAATAATAGGCGTAAGGCATTAGAAGTTTATGGGAGTAATGGTTCTCCTTTTTATAAACCTGATATGAAAGAATTATATGAAACTAAAATCAAAAACAGTAATTTACATTTATTAATCGTTTCAGGATTATATGGTATCATAAAACATGATGATTATATTAACGATTATCATTTAAAAATAAAAAAAGGAAAAGAAGGTTTTTGGGGGGACGAACTTTCTATGGCTATTCAAGATTATATTAAAATAAATGAAATAGATAATAATAATGTTATTTATTCTTTATCAAATGAATACAAGCTTAATTTAAATCCTACTTTGCCACAATGGCAAAATATTTGGATAGTTGGTAATATAGGCTCAAAAATGGTAAATTCAAAGTACAGTGCAGAATGTGTTTCCAGATTATTAAACGAACTTCCCTAATTTAACCTCTCACATTTATCCCCAAACCTTCCCAAGAAATAATCAATTTCGTGGTTGTCCCATACAGTAATTTCTATAATTAAGTTTTCAGGAGTATCTTGGATTGTTTTTTGAGAAGGATGGATTTTTTTGTTTTTCACAATCCCCATAGCCCAATCGGTAAATTTCAATCGGTAAGATTTTAGCTTGTTATCTTTCCAATCATACCAAATTCCCAAGCTGTGCTTCAGTAATTCTTCTATTCGAGTAGCTTTGTACAAAGTATCATAATCAAAGAAAATGTGTTTTGGTTCTGTAGCGTTTTCATCACTTTCATCAATAGCAGGATTTACATTTTTTTCTACAAACATATCTAATGTAAAAGTTTGCAATAAGTTGGTTGGCTGATAAGTTGTAACGTCAATTGTGCTTGCCAACAAATAATATCTATTGTCATAATACCGAATCTGTAAAGGAGCCACTTGTTTAAATTCTGTAATTCCTTTCTTTTGGTATTGAAATAATATGGCTTGCCCTTTTTTGATGTATTCAATAATTTTTCCAGCCAGTATAAGCAATTTGTCTTGGCTGTTTAAAGTGGGTTGTACGTGAACAAAATAAGGATACGGGTTTAAATCTTCTTTGCTATAATCAAACTCATCCATTAAAGCTGATTTAAGCCACTCTACTGAGTTCATAGTTTTCTCGGTGTCCAACAAACCAATAAGAAGCGGAAAAGTTAGCTGTTCTTCCTGTGTAAGATTCAGATTGTCTGGATAGCCTTCCAATACAAAATAGTTTCTACCGTTAAACTTTCGGGAATTTATTTGATAGCCATTTTCAATTAAACTTTCTTTGGCTCTATCAAAGGTTCTCCTTGAGATAGGTTCAAATCCGTAGTCGTCTTTTAAAATATCATTTAATTCGGTCAAAAGCTCTTCAATAGAAAGTTTCTTTTCTCTTAGGAGCTTAACAATGATTTTTTTATAGAGCCTTTTTTTGCTGTAGTCTTCCATGAGAATTTAATTGTTTGAACAAAGGTAAAAAAGAACTTTGTCATTTTTTGTCTTAACAGGGTTTTAGTTTTGCTGAAAATAATTTCAATTCATCATTATCAAATTAACTTAAATATATAACTATGGAAACAGTAATTGATTATTTAAAAGCCTTTAAAGGCAAACAAGGTCTTTATATCATTAGACCAAAAAACCAAGAGTTAATGATATCATTATGCGAAAAATTAAAATATAATTATTCTAGTGAAATAGCCTATATTGGTAAAGCTGAACTAACCAAATCAAGTCATTTAGGAAACAGAGCCAAGCAAGAAATGGGATGGTCTAACTTTGAAGGTGCAACATTTGTTAGAAAAATGGGTCGTTACTTAGATTTTGATATTAAAGATAAAAAGAATAAGGATTTGCAAAAACAAACCAAAGAATTTATTTGCTCCAACTTTACTATTGAATGCGTTGCTTTTGAAGACGGCATCAACGTTCAATTAAAAGAAACCGAATACATTCAAGAGTTTAAGCCTTGTTTGAATGATAAAAAGAAATAGAAATATGAAAATTATACATTTTAGATTGTTGTTTAGTTTGAGTTTTTTATTTAGTTTAAATATGAATTCACAATGCAACAATTATTCTGGAAAGAAAATCTTAAAAGGCAATGTTAAGGAAGTCACAGAAGATGGAGTAAGTATTGATGCTTCTAGTAAAATCTTGAGAATCAATACTAATATTTATACAAAAATTACTCAATTCAATAGGAAAGGAATGCCAACAGGGTATGTTTTTGCTCATAAAAACGACAACTATAAATTTACCAAAGCACTTTTTAAATTTGATAAAAATGGATATAAAATCAAAGAATTACGTTATGGATTAGATAATAAAATTAAAAATACACTTTCATACAAATACGATGATAAAGGAAATGAAATCGAAAGTAGATACTTTATTGGAAATTATAAAATATTGGATAATTACGAAACGGAAAATTATAATGAAAAATGCAACTTGGTTGAAAAAATAACCTGTTTTTCTGATGGACAAGAATGGTTGCATTACAAATTTATTTATGAAAATAATCAAATTATTAAAATTGTTGAAGCAAATAATAACTCTTATGATTTATACGAAAATGATAGTATTGGAAATAGTTTATCTATAAAATCATTCAATGAGAAAGGAGAGTTAGAAAAAGAAACTAGATACATTTATGAATATGATACTATTGGAAACTGGACTAAAAGTACATCTATAGAAAATGGTAAAGAAGTATGGATTGAAACTAGAAAATTTGTTTACTACAATCTAAAAAGTAATTAATTTTCCTTAAAAATTTGTAACTATTAAGTCTCTATTCAATTTTTAAAGCAAAACCTTTATTTATAAAATATTCAAATAAAAAATATTGTTATCAAAAGGTTTTTGACGGTGCTTTGCTATTTTCATAACTACTTTCAAGCACCCACAAAACCTAAAGAACCCAGCAACAGTTTGGAATTTATTAAATAAAGTATTTATGCAAGACCAATATCCTGTAAAACAAACAATAAATAAAGATTATATACTTAATTTTGCACAATCAATATTGTAAAATCATGCTATGGAATCCATAAAAGACATATTAGAGCATTTAAACATTACAGACGAATGCACAACAATTGAAGCCAAAAAAGGGTCTGCAATTGATACTTCTATAATGGAAACCATTTGCGCATTTTCTAACGAACCAGGTTTAGGCGGAGGATTAATTGTGCTAGGGGTAGTAAAAGACGAAACATCATTATTTCAAAATTATTTTGTCGAAGGAATTTCAAATCCAGACAAGCTACAATTAGATATTGCTTCCCAAACAGCATCATTATTCAACCAACCTGTTCGACCAGATATAGAAATCGAAAAACTTGATAGTGGCAAATTAGTATTAAAAATGTTTGTCAAAGAATTGCCTGATGGTCAAAAACCATTGTATTTCAAAAACAAAGGATTACCACAAGGAGCATACCGCAGAATTGGTTCAAGTGACCAACGTTGTACGGAGGATGATTTATTTGTTTTCTACAACAAAGAAGACAGTTTAGACAGCACTATTGTAAATGATACCAGCATTGAAGACATTAGTGAAGAAGCCATTTCATTATACAAAAACTTGCGTGCCAAAGTAAATGAGTTTGCAGAAGAATTAGGATATAGTGATTTTGATTTATTAAGGGCTTTAGGGTGCGTCAAAAAAGATAAAGACGAGTGGAAATTAACCTACACAGGATTGTTAGTTTTTGGAAAAAGACAGGCATTACGAAGATTGTTGCCATTGGTTCGCATAGATTACATCCGAGTTCCAGGTAACGAATGGGTAGAAGACCCTGAAAACAGATTTACCACTGTAGATATGCGTGGACCACTTATCGAGTTAGTTCAAAGAGCATTTAGTGCCATTGCTGACGATTTGCCAAAAGGTTTTTTGTTAGGCGATGACAAATTACAAGCAGACGCAATAGGTTTACCTTCAAAAGTATTACGTGAAGCATTGGTAAATGCCTTTATTCACCGAACCTATAGAGAAAATCAACCCATTCAAATCATCCGATACGGAAACAGAATAGAAATCAAAAACCCAGGTTTTTCTTTAAAACCGGAAGAACAATTGGGAGAGCCAGGATCCAAAAATAGAAATCCATTTATAGCATCAATATTTCACGAAACAAACCTTGCAGAAACAAAAGGAAGCGGCATTAGAACGATGAGAAACTTGATGGAGAAATCCTCTTTGGCACCACCGACTTTTGAAAGCGACCACACAGCAAATTTATTTACCACAAGATTATTGCTACATCATTTTCTTAATGAAAGTGATTTACAATGGTTGGACACGTTTAGTAAATTCGATTTGAATACAGAACAAAAAAAAGGACTAATCTTCATTCGAGAAGCTGGAGCAATAGACAATTCAACATACAGACAACTAAATGCTAGTGATGTTTTAAAAGCAAGTAACGAATTAAGAAGCCTACGAGACAAAGGACTTATAGAGCAAAAAGGTAAAGGAAGAGCCACGTATTACATCACTGGAGATAATCTTAACACAGAACCCCATTCCGCTAATACAGAACCTCAATCGCTTAATACAGAACCCCAATCGCTTAATACAGAACCCCAATCCTTATTACAAGAGTTACCTTCTGTATTAATTGAAAAAATTGAGCAATTAAGGGTAAGGGAGAATGATTCAACAAAAATAAAAAGTGTAGTGTATGAAATTTGTAAACATAAAAGTTATTCTGCAAAGCAATTAGCGGTTATATTGAGTAGAAAAGAGAATACAGTTTTCCGTAATTATTTAACCCCATTGCGTGAAGAAGGTAAATTAAAATATACAATTCCAGATATGCCAAATCACCCAGAACAAGCATACAAATCGGTATAAATCCAATAAGTGAATAACTGAATTTCTTTTAATTGTATAATAATTGCACAATTTCGTGTAATCATAATTGTTCCTCAAAAAGTTTTTGTAGGTGCTTTTGCATTTCCATAATTACAATACTGAAAAACACAATAATCCATTTTCATAACTACTTTTTAGCACCCACAAAACCTAAAGAACCCAGCAACAGTTTGGAATTTAAAAAACAGCCACTATCGCGGACTGTTATTTCCAAATTCCCAAACCCTTGCTCTCGCTGCTGCCAACAACACTCGGTATGTCGTCC